>NZ_JAKUHE010000018.1:0-81982 GCF_022664315.1 Bacillus cereus group sp. BfR-BA-01309 | reverse complement strand
AAAATTAAAAATGAGCCCGGTACAATACCGGACTCATTTGGATCAAGCTGCCTAATGAAATAACCGTGTCTAACTTTTAGGGGTCACTTCACTCACTTGTGCTCTTTTTCATATACTGCAAACAACATATCTCGAAACAATGTATTTAAACTCTCAATATCAATCCCTGATCCCTTTTCAATTCCTTTTACATATTGCTGATAGTAATGAATTTGTTCTTCTAAAAATTGATTCAAAACCTCAATTTTTAATCCAATATCTAATTCAGTACCTGCCTTTTTCTTTATTAATAACTGTTCAATTTCATCTAATACGCTACGTTCTAATGATAATTCTGTAATCAATCGATCGAATTCTACGGGAGGCAAAGTTGTTTTCTCCTCTAGCCACTTACAAGCTAAAATAGGACGCAATACATAAAAGTACTTTTTCAATTTTACATTCTCGCCTTGTAAAAATTCACGATAATTTTTTGAAGCCATATGTAAGTAATGATATATCGTTGCTTTTGGGTCAAAATGCTTATCACTCATTTGCTGAAGTTGTTCTGGAAAATGAGTGTTTTTCGAATAAAAAATCGGTGATCGAATCCATTCAAGTAAAGCTGGGTTTGATTTTGCAAATAGTTGTAACGCCTTTTTAATATCCCATCCACTTATATCTAAATCATCACTAATTGGATACTCAATTACATCTCGTTTATCATGAATTGATAAATACCACTCTACCGGATGCATATAAACAAATCTAACATCATAATCGCTATCTTTCGATGGAAATCCCCAAGCACGACTTCCTGATTCTACTGCAAATAAGATTTTTACATCATTCTCTTTTTCAATTCTTGCTAACTCCGTTTTAATTTTCTCTCTCATTTCATACCCTCTCCATTTTTTGATTATTTCCTTGGAAATTCGACAAATATATTACTAAGTTTACTACATACTAAAATAGCTGTCAGAAAATTCCCGACAGCCTGCCAACATCCCTTATTTTTTTACTTGTTCTTTTCTGTTACACTAACCGCAATTCGTTCAAACTCTTTTTGAATCTCCTCTTTATATGCATCTACTTTTGAAAAATCCATAGCTGCAATATAAATTCGTTCTAATTTATCACGAACTGATTTCGCTTTCGCTAAGAAAGACATCGCCTCATTCATTTTTGCTTTATATTGAATTGACACGTCGCGAATTTCTGTCGCATACTTCTCATCTGTCCCTGGTGTCACGATTAGGGCATACATATCTATAACTTCATCACCTTCACGGCTTGGAAAATATTCATGTGGTGCGGTACTATCAAAAATTGCAAACCCTAACTCTCTTACGATAACCATATCAAGACTATTTGGATCAAATCCACAATGATATACTTCAACCGCAAAGCCTTTTTCTTCTGCTGCCTTAGCTAATTTTTTGAGCATAGTTGATTTCCCAGAGCCTGGGCGCCCTTTTATAAAATAACGATGTGGTAATCCTTCTGTTAAATTAGGAACAAAATCAACTGCTCCTTTTGGTGTAGCCGCTCCTAAAAAGCGATGTTTCACAAGCGATTGTTTCCCGCCTTTATCCGTAAAGAGCTTCTGAATCAGCTGATCAGTTAGTTCATTTGCTTTATTAAAATCAATGTTATTAATATATATTTTCTCCCACTCATCATGTATA
Source organism: Bacillus cereus group sp. BfR-BA-01309 (assembly GCF_022664315.1). Taxonomy (NCBI): domain Bacteria; kingdom Bacillati; phylum Bacillota; class Bacilli; order Caryophanales; family Bacillaceae; genus Bacillus; species Bacillus cereus group sp. BfR-BA-01309. The sequence continues at coordinate 80,315 of NZ_JAKUHE010000018.1, read as the reverse complement.
ATTAGCGCCTCGTGAAAGCAAGCGTAGGCAGTTTGAAAAGCTTTGCTTGCCTCTGAAACAAATCGTTCAATTTCCACCTTCTGCTTTCTTAATTTATCTGAGTCCCAAGCAACCCCTAAATTGATATACTCCTCAACAACTCCTGGCATTTTCGGCTCGATAACATGCGGAGATGTTCCATCAACAATTCCTACTTTTAACTTCGGGATAATTACACCATCAACCGATTTATTATCGGAAGAACAATGTAAAAATTCAATATCATAATCTTTTTCAACCCATTCACGACCTATTGCCTTAATTAAAGAAGATTTCCCCGTTCCAGGGCCACCCTTTAAAATAAATAATCTGTCTAACCCTTTTAAATTCTCATCGTATAAATTATGAAATCCTCTAGCTGTATTTCCACCAGCATAATAATTCAATACAGTCCCTGTCACTGCACTCACTCCTTCGCAGCATTCTATTTACATAAGCTACAATATGCGAGCATCTTTATTTGGGTGAATACCTATTTTGTATTGCACGAAAAAAGGAAATGAATTACAATTTAAATACAATGAATATTCAGAACTAAAATTAAATATGTCTTTATCAAGAGAGGCAGAGGGACCGGCCCTTTGAAGCCCAGCAACCTCAGTTTATACAAACTGAATAGGTGCTAATTCCTGCAAAATGCATTGCATTTTGAAAGATAAAACGTAACTATTGTGTGCAAAACTCATCTTTCTTGATTACGAAAGGTGAGTTTTTTTATTTCAAAACATATATTGGAGGTATGTAAAGTGAAAGTAATTGACCTATCACAAACATTTGAAAACAATATGTCCCAATTCCCTGGAACACCAAAAATCAATTTAGGAGCCATTACAAGCGTTGAAGAGACAGGCTATCAAGTTACAGATTTTCATTCTGTCGTTCATGTTGGCACGCATTGTGATGCCCCTGCTCATTTCATTTCAGGCGCAATGACTATTGATCAATTACCCCTAGATCAATTTGTAGGCGAGGCGGTTCTTATTGATGTAACTCATGTACAAGAACGAAAAATACCTAAAGAAGTATTGCACAATGCTGACATAAAAGAAGGGGATATTGTTATTTTCCATTCCAATCTATCTACTAAATGGAATACAGAGGCATATGAGCAAGAAGCTTTTTATCTTTCTGAAGAATTAGCCGAGGAATTAGTTCAATTAAAAATAAAATCGGTCGGCCTAGATTTCATTTCTCCTGATGAGGTAACGACAGAAACATCACCAATTCATCACATACTACTTGGGAATAATATTTATTTAATTGAAAACTTAACAAACTTAGATGCCATTCACACGAAACGTTTCTTTTTCTCAGCGGCACCTTTACAGATTAAAGATAGCGATGGTGCTTTTGCCAGGGCATTCGCTGTAATTTTTTAAACAAACTATACAAAAAAAGCAAAGATCATCATTGACCTTTGCTTCTATTTTTTTTATTTAAACTAAGAAAGAATTGCTCAACACGAGGACGTAACCAAGCTAAATAATCTTTCTCTCTTTTCTTTGTACAAGCTATTTCTTCTCCATCTACCATTCCGACAAGTTCTAGCTCTAACAGTTGCCTCGTAAATGCTAACATATTTATTTCTTCGTCTGGATACTCTTCTTTTAATTTCTCCTCAATTTCTCCCAATAAAAAACCGTCACGCATCATTGCCAATGCATCAATCCAAAGTGGCGGCATTTCATATTTTTCTCCTGTAATTGTATCTTTTACAATATAATTCTTTTGCTCTTTTCTAAATTGAATCGTGTGTAAACATACAGTCGAATTTAATGTTAATTCCATCATACCACCTCTTTCATAATATCTGCATAGAAAAAAGGATGCGCGTGCACCCCTTCTTTTCCTAACACTACCGAACCGTTACATGAATAACAAATCTCATGTCGATATTTTCCTCCATTATAAACGAAGTATTTTATAAAAAAAACCCTTCTTGAAACATTTTATAAAATGTTTATATTTACACAACAAGAACACTTTTCTGAAAAATATTCTCTCCTAGCACATTATACTGTCGGTAAAGAAATTTCCACTTTCGTTCCTAGTCCCACGCTACTTTGAATCGCGATACTTCCTTGATGTTCATTAATAATTTTATATGTAATCATTAGCCCAAGTCCCGTACCATTCTCTTTTGTTGTATAAAAAGCCTTTCCGATCTTCTCTAGCTTCTCCTTCTCTATACCAAAGCCTTGGTCTTCAACAGACATGCACAAATGCCCTTCCGTTTTTTGATATGCATGGATATGAATATCTCCACCTTCTGGCATTGATTCTATTCCATTTTTAATAACATTTAATAACACTTGTTTTAATTGTTTATCATCACCATTTATAACAGGTAGATTCCCATCTACTTGCAAATGAAATCTCACTCTATATTGCGCTGCATAACTTTCCATTAGCTGTACAACATATAAAAGGATTTCCTGTATATTACACCATTCATAATTCGTTGGTTTCGGTTTTCCTAATAACATCAATTCACTAACAAACCCGTTAATTCTTTCAATTTCTTGTAACATAATATCGTAGCTCATCATATCTGCAGGGTTTCTTTCTTTTTGCATTTGTGTAAATCCTTTTAAAGCTGTTAATGGATTTCGAATTTCATGTGCGATTGTTGTAGACATAGTTCCAATTACAGCAAGATTTTCCGTCTCCTTTATATTGTTCATCATCTCAACAACTGTTCTTACATACGATTGAAATCGTTTTAACAAAGAATGCGAAATAATAAAAAAGAATACACATAAAACAAGCGGGATTACAACTTTTTCATCTTGTAATAGTAACGTGAAAAATACATACTTTCCAATTACGCTAAAAGAAACTAAATAAAAATATTTTCTATTCACAAATATCGGTGCAAATAAAATTAAAAATATTTCAACCATATTCCCATTTTCAAAAACACGATCACTGTTTAAATAAATCATTAGATTATTAATAAGATCAATAAACATATAACCAATTAAAAACAAATATTTTACGAAATATACGTAACCTTTTTTCTGAAGGTATATCGAAATAGGAAATAAAGATATTACTAATATATACAAACCTATCCCCATTCCACCTTCAGGCCATCCTATCCTTGCCCCGTTAATGTCCATGGCTGGATACACAAAATAATAAATAACGTCATATAAAAAAAATATAATATAGAATAATAATACAAATACTTTTAAAGCTTCTCTTTCCTCATATATCAAGCTTTTAAATTTGTTCATATAAATACTCCTCATGATCCATACAAAAACTTTACAGATTATCTCATTAAATTATAAGTATGAAATTGCTCTCAGGGCAATATACAACCTGATCATATGAAAAGGAAGGAGATCTCCCCTTCCCTTTCGTTATAACTTATATCCATCTTACCCGATCATGTAACAGGCCATCCGTAAAATTATTATGTCCTATTACAAAATTATTCATATATAAATTTAGATATTCGCCGTACTTACTCTCTGTATTTAATAATAATTCCTCGACATAGTAAGCACCTTGTTCAAAGTGATCTAATAATAAACTGCACAAGCCTGCATAAATCCCGCACCCTACTTGAAAGTAAGTTGCATTCGTTTTATATTTATGAAAAACTTGGCTACTATTCATTACATTGTACATATACGTCTCGCTATTTTCATAAACGAGTAGCACACCAACTAGGTCCTCCCCTGCAATCTCTTCTTCCGCTGGATTAAATACTTTACGATTCCAATTCCATAAATCTTCTACTTGGTCTAAGTTCTGTCTAATTACATTAGTCGTATACTCATTAATTCGGTACAAAAAGCCTACTTCCATATTGAAGTTTTTCCCTAAAATTAAAACTTCCTCATGTGGCATTAAACAACCATGAAACTCTTTCTCTCCTAACTTTACTTTATACTCTGAAGCATATACATCTTCATAAAAGTAAAGGGGACGATGATGACTCATATACATCGGATAACTCCATATCGCTTCATCTAGAAATCGCTCTACTGCCCATGAAGCATAAAGTGTATGAGGCTTTATCAGTGCTTCATCATTCAAAAATGAAGTATCATGTTCTACTATATAGCATGCTTTTGGTTTTTCATTTGGACGTTCCTTCATAAGTTCAACAACCATCCATTGCACAACACCTGGATTCATACCTGAGCCTATAATTGCTTTTGTATTTGTAAATTTCGCTTTCTCCTTCTCAAACCTCGTATATCTTTCCGTAAGCTGAAAACCGATTAAACTATCATCCTGATCTACTGCTTCATTTTCCAAAGCTGAATTAATATAACAAATTCCAAGTTCATTACAACAGCTTAATACTCTAATCGTATCTGCACCTGAAACATCAATAACAACACCCGTACTTTTTTCTTTCAAATGTTGTTTGAATTTCACTACATCTTGAAGGTCAATTTCATATAAAAACAATTGATCTTTCAAATTCGGAAACAACTCATCATAATAAGTCCTATCTTTTTGTTTTATATCAACCAAATGAAATTGAACATTCCTTATCGCTTCATAAATCGGATCTTTTTCATTTACTATCGCTTGATTTAAAATGGCTAAAACTGCTTTTGCTGCTCCACCAGCACTACCAAGTAATGTAATCGATGACGAATTTGAAAACTGTTCCACCAACAAAACCCCTTTAATATAATAGTTGAACAGTTCTCCCTCCAAAAAATAAATTGAATATACTAAAAGATGGCTCGTACATATTTTTATAATTTTGCACAAGATTAGCTCTCCTTAGATCAGGCTAATACATTTATATTCAATTCATTTTTCCCCTCACATCCAAATCAAACTAAATAAATAGGCTCGACCTTTTCTTTTGCATCTAAAAGAAAAAGCCAGCCCTTTCAACTCGTCTACGGACAATGGACAGATTTTACATGTTGAATATTTACATACATTTTTGCATCGCGCGCTTTTAATATTTCAATATGCCCTTCATCAATCTTCGCCATCTTTCCGATTTTATTATATTCCTCACCTAAATCGAACACCATAATTTTCCCAGCCATTTTAATAAGCTGTTCTTCAAATGTTCTAGCTAACGTAATATTTAACGGATTCACGGGGAGTTCATTTTTATTGAGGGCGTAAGGGACTTGATTTTCTTTATACGGAATTAACCATTTTAAATGCTTTAAAGATATATATACTGTTTTATAAACTGGACTATAAAAAACAATATAATCGTTCATTACACTTGTAACATAACCATGTATTGGAGCATTTCCTGCTACATAAACTTCTGTAAAAATTCCTTTAGACGTACTTAATACTTTTCTCAAAGAAATGGAAGGTGATTCCCTCTTAATTACAGAATCAACATCTGGTTTTGATACTTCTTCATCATGTGGTCTTAAAAATTTATAGTATTGTACATGGTATAAAGATATATATACGTAGTCTTGTCCATTGTAAAGAACAACGATATCATTTCCTACATCAATTAATACACCTTTAAATCTCTTTTCACCGATTAATTTAACATATATATTTTCTCCAATACTTTTATTCAACTCATTCATCTATATCCTCCTTCCTATGGATTTCAACTTTCCTATCTTCCATTTCAAAAAAATAATCAGGGCAATGTTCTGTCTGAATAGTAAGTAATTCCTTTTCATACTATCGAAATAAGAAATTGTTCTTCTCTTTCCCTCATAATGCCCCTCTTATTTATTAAACATTATTCATCTTCATTCTTTTTACATTTCACTACTTGACTCACACTCTTAATATGATAATTAATGATATAAATGACTTCATCACAGTTTACTAGTGTAATACATTCTTCATGCACTTCACTTAATAAACCTTCCACACACTCTGGGCCGCCACGATTAATCTTTACCCACTTATACTTCAAGTCACGTAATACATCGACAAAAGTATCATCATCAGAGCAGAAACATGAAACATAGCAATCGCCACATTTACTTTCTTTCACTTTCTTAACTAGACTCTTCACGTGTTTCAATTGGTAATATACTAATTCACCAAGAGGAAGTTGTAATGTAAGATAATCTCTTCCTAACGATACAAGTACCCCCACTCGACTCTCTGGTCCACGAAGATTTACTTTTACAGTCTCACCAACTAAGCACTTAATTTGCTCACAGCATAATACACTCTCCAAATTTATATCCTCCTTTCTTATTATCTTCCTCTACTTGATTGTCTTTGTGCGCGATCTCGACCTGAAGAAGTGCTTTCACTATTGCTTTCTTTGCTTTCTTCGCTCTCTCCGCACTCTACTGTGACACTCTTAATATGAGATACTGCAACTAATATAACTTCTTCTTTTACAATTAATGTCACGAATTCACAAGACACATCTTGTAAAATACCTTCAACTTTCTCCGGACCCCCACGATTAATTTTCACCCAGCGATACTTGAAGCTTTGAAGTAGCTTTTCAAAGTCATCTTCACATTCACATTCAAACCATCCGCAATCATCTGCTTTACAATCTTTCGCATTTTTTGTAACACTTTTCAGATGACGAATCTGATAGTAATAGAGCTCTCCTTTTTCATTCTTTAATACAAAGTAATCCGAACATACTGCGACTATTGTCCCTTTTTGAGATTCTGGACCACCTCTGTTTACTCTCACAAAAGATCCAATTAAATCTTTCAGAAAATCACAATGAAATAAACTCACGAGAAAACCCCTTCCATTAATTTATAAGCTTTTGCACTGATAGTATATGTATCTGTACAGGTTACGTTCTCTATGTTTGTCCTAGCTAGAAAAAAATATGCTTTTAACATGGTAGACTATTACCTATCAAACTCTTACAAAATGCTTAAGGTCTGTTACATTTGGCATCTTCACAAAAAAAATCCCGTATGAAGATACATTTCTGTATATCTTCATACGGGATTTCCCATCGTTTAATCTTCGTCTTTAACATCCATATCTTCTGGAATTGGTTCGTTCAATATTTCTTCCACTAAATGCTTATATTTCTCCATTTGTTCTAAATGTGTATTGAATTGTTCTTTATTTAATAAATATTGCTCTCCATCAAACAGTGCACGAATTTTCTTTTGCTGAATTAGCTCTTCAATATACGACTTTGGTAAATTCAAATACTCCGCAGCTTCTTCTACTGTTATATACAACGCATTCATTCCTTTATTGTTTTTTCCTATATACTGTATCTTACTTTATTTTTGTAAACAAATAAAAAAGATTTTGTAAATGCAATTTAAAAAGAAGGTGGATGCATTCCATATATTGTATAATAATATAGTAAGGATTTTTTAAATATAGAATGGTACTACCCATTTACACAAAGGAGAGTTAACATATGGCTACTCGTCACATCATTACAATGTTAGAAAAAACATTACAGGTTGAAACAGAAAACACAATTTCTCATTTAACTACATCTTTATCTGATCGTATTCTTTCTCAAAGCTCAGCAATACATGAAAACAATTGTTACCATACAATTGGGGAATGGTACAAAAATCATTTTTTATTCCAACAAGATGATTTCCTTTGGGCTAAATACGCTTTCTATGACGCATATTGTGAAGCTATAAAGGGACAAGGACATCTTACAAAACGCGTCCGTCAAATATTAGAATCATTAGCTCGAATGCATGGAAAACAGTACATTGCGTCTATATTAAATATGCCATTTCCTAACGAACGAGCTAAAGGCACAGCATAATGTAATACTGTTCTGTGTCAGCAAAACATAGATTCATTGTTTTCTAGGAAGATTTACAAATAAAACGTTCATATCACATGAACTGATGAAACCGGTGTCATTATAATGATTGAAAATATAGTAAACAGGAAAACCCCCATTTACTTATCACTCGAATAGAGAAGTAAATGGGGGTATACTTGTTTTTTATTATTTCATCATCTGCTTAATCAATTCACGATTTCTCTTCTTAAATACTTCATTATGCGAAGAAACCATTCCATACTCGCTTGCATCTGGTTGAATAAATTGTTTCGCTTTATTTACAGCATTTCCAGCATCTTGGAACGCTCCCGCAATTAAGTGTAATTTCCCTTCATGCTTTAAAATATCTCCCGCAGCATATAATCCATCTACTGAAGACTCACTATTTGCATTACCTGCAATATAATAATTATCTATAATGGCAACATCTAACTCACTATTTTCTAATAATGTAATGTCACGCTCATATCCATGATTAATAATCACTTCATCAATAGGTAAATGGGCAACTTCACCTGTCTCGTGATTTGTTAATTCTACATATTCAATTGCTTCATGATTATCACCAGCAATTAATTTTGTAATAGAGGTATTAAAGAAACACTCCGCTGAGCTGTTCATAAGTTGCTTCACTTGTGCTTCATGACCAGATAATTCTTCTTTTCTATATGTTAAATAAACTTTTTTCGCAATTGGTTCTAACTCATTTGCCCAATCAATTGCAGAGTTACCTCCGCCTGAAATAATGACCGTTTTATCTTTGAAACGTTTTAACGATTTAACTGTATAATTTAAGTTTGATACTTCAAATCGCTCCGCACCTTCAATTGATAACTTTTGTGGATTCAATATACCGCTTCCAGTTGCAACGATCACTGTTTTTGAAAAGTGTTCTTCTCCATTGCTCGCCTTTAACGTAAAAGTGCCATCTTCGTTACGAATAATCGATTCTATTTTTGTATTTACTACCACTTCAGGCTGAAATGTTAACCCTTGTTGTACAAGTTGCTCAATTAATTTTTCACCAGTAACCGGTAATAATCCGCCAATATCCCAAATCATCTTCTCCGGATAAACATGTATTTTTCCACCTAACTGTGGTTGAAATTCTATTATTTTCGTTTTCATCTCTCTGAGTCCACTATAAAAAGCTGAATAAAGCCCTGCAGGTCCCCCGCCTATCACGGTTACATCAAACAATTCTTCTCTATTCATTCACCTTCACTCCTCAGCTACTAATCATTGATTATCATTCTCAATAAAATATAACCTGTTTCCGCAAAATTTACAATCAAAATTGCTATTGACAATACACCTAGATAAAATTATATTATTTAAAGAATCAATAGTGATAATCATTATCATTTTGTTAATAATTAGCAAATTTGAGATTACATCTTCTTTCACTAATATGGTTAATACTATATTGTAAAATCTCATATTCAAGATTTTTAATAAGCATTTTGCATTACCACTACTCTTTCAAACAGATTGCAGTTAAACAAATTATTGTATACACATATCATCTATGTTAAAGGAGAAAGACGATGAAAAAGTTATTTATTTCACTAACAGTTCTTTTCGTTCTTGTTATGAGCGCTTGTAGCAATGGCTCTACAGACAAAAAGAACGATGCAAAAGGTAGTAAATCAGAAACAATTACATACCAATCTGAAAATGGTAAAGTAGAAGTTCCTGCAAATCCAAAACGCGTTGTTGTTTTATCATCATTCGCTGGTAACGTAATGTCATTAGGAGTAAATCTTGTTGGGGTAGATTCATGGTCTAAACAAAACCCACGTTTTGATAGCAAACTGAAAGATGTTGCTGAAGTATCAGATGAAAACGTTGAAAAAATCGCTGAACTAAATCCAGATTTAATCATTGGTTTATCAAATATTAAAAATGCTGATAAGTTAAAGAAAATCGCTCCTACTGTAACATACACTTACGGAAAAGTTGATTACTTAACACAGCATTTAGAAATCGGTAAGTTATTAAACAAAGAAAAAGAAGCAAAAACTTGGGTTGATGACTTCAAGAAACGTGCACAAGACGCTGGTAAAGAAATTAAAGCAAAAATCGGGGAAGATGCAACAGTTTCTGTTGTAGAAAACTTCAACAAACAGCTTTATGTATACGGCGAAAACTGGGGCCGTGGAACAGAAATTCTGTACCAAGAAATGAAATTAAAAATGCCTGAAAAAGTAAAAGAAAAAGCATTAAAAGAAGGTTACTACGCATTATCTACTGAGGTATTACCTGAGTTTGCTGGTGATTACTTAATCGTAAGTAAAAACAAAGATACTGATAACTCATTCCAAGAGACAGAATCATATAAAAACATCCCAGCAGTAAAAAATAATCGCGTATACGAAGCAAACATGATGGAATTCTATTTCAATGATCCACTTACATTAGACTTCCAACTAGACTTCTTCAAGAAGAGCTTTCTTGGTAAATAATACAAACATGAGGAATTCTTAAATTAAGAATTCCTCTTCCTTTATTCTATGAACAGAAAAGATGTGAAACGAATGACAAAAGATCACGACAATCCACGTTCTATAGCTTTTACATACAAACTCATTTTGAGCATAATTGCATTCTTTCTTATTTTTATGGTGGCAATGGTATTAGGGGCTGCCGATACTTCAATAAAAGATGTATGGTTAGCGCTCACTTCTTCTGCTAAAGGGGACAAAATATCTATTATTCGAGAAATTCGTTTACCACGTGAAGTAGCTGCAATTTTTGTAGGAGCTGGACTTGCTGTTTCTGGAGCAATTATGCAAGGGTTAACACGAAATCCACTTGCAGATCCTGGACTATTAGGATTATCTGGTGGAGCAAATGCTGCACTTGCACTGACACTTGCTTTCAACCCTTCCATCAGCTATCTTTACTTAACATTAGCTTGCTTTGTCGGTGCTGCAATCGGTGCGATTATGGTATTTGGAATTGGTATGGTGAAAAAAGGCGGGCTGTCCCCTCTTCGAATTGTATTAGCCGGTGCTGCCGTTTCAGCATTTCTACTCGCAATTTCAGAAGGAGTCGGCATTTACTTCAAAATTTCACAAGAGGTATCACTTTGGACTGCTGGGGGCGTAATTGGAACAACTTGGGGCCAATTAAAAATTATTATTCCAGTCATTTCAATTAGTATCTTTATCGCTATCTTACTGGCAAAAAAATTGACAGTTCTTAGTTTCAGTGAAGAAGTTGCTATTGGACTAGGTCAAAAAATTATTGTTATTAAAACCATTCTATTTATCATTATTATATTACTTGCTGGTGCGTCTGTAGCGCTTGTCGGAAATATGGCATTTATCGGCTTAATGGTACCTCATATGGTACGTCCAATTGTTGGGCCGGACTACCGTTTTGTTATACCGATGTCAGCAATTGCTGGAGCTTCCTTTATGCTACTTGCAGATACAGTCGGACGTACTATTAACGCTCCGTACGAAACACCAGTTGCCGCTATTGTCGCAATTGTAGGGCTGCCATTCTTCCTATTCGTTGTACGTAGAGGAGGAAAAACATTCTCATGATGCAATCTATTCTAAGAAAACAACGTCTTATTATACTCGCTTTACTTATACTAACCATCACAACCATTGTAGTTGGAATGGGACTCGGTTCCGCATCTTTATCTTATGATCGACTACTCCCAACATTAATGGGACAAGGGACTTTTAAAGAGGAGTTTGTTTTATACTCTTTACGACTACCTAGAATTGTTATTACATTATTAGCTGGTATGGCTCTCGCTTTATCAGGTGCTATCCTACAAGGAATTACCCGAAATGATTTAGCGGAACCTGGTATTCTCGGTATCAACTCTGGAGCCGGTGTTGCTGTTGCTATTTTCTTTTTATACTTTCCAATAGATGTAGGTTCATTTCTTTACTTACTACCAGTCGTTGGGTTTATCGGGGCTTTTCTTACAGCTGTTCTAATCTACGTATTTTCATATAGCAAATCAACTGGACTTCAGCCAATCCGATTAACATTAACTGGTATTGGTTTTTCATTTGCACTATCTGGAATGATGATTGTCCTTATTTCATCCGCTGATCGTATGAAAGTGGACTTTATCGCCAAGTGGATCGCGGGAAACATTTGGGGAGATGACTGGGTCTTCGTTTTCGCAATGCTCCCGTGGTTAATCGTATTAATTCCGTTCGTTTTCTATAAAGCAAATCGATTAAACATTCTAGCATTAAACGAACCAGTCGCAATCGGTGTTGGAATTGAAATTGAAAAAGAACGCAGATACTTATTAGTCGCAGCCGTTGCGCTTGCAGCTGCAGCTGTTTCCGTAACAGGCGGAATTAGCTTTGTCGGACTAATGGCTCCTCATATCGCAAAATCTTTAGTAGGTCCAAGACATCAAATTTTCATGCCTATCGCTCTTTTAATCGGCGGATGGCTATTGCTATTAGCAGACACAATCGGACGTAATATCGTCGATCCTAACGGTATTCCAGCTGGTATTGTCGTTGCTTTAATTGGCGCTCCTTACTTTATGTATTTGTTGCTTAAAAAGGCGTAAGAAACACCCTCAAGATTTTTTCTTGAGGGTGTTTTTATTTCATTCTATTGCTGCCCATACCCTTCAAACTTCTTCGCCAAATTGGCCATCTCATCTTCTGGCAATAACTTCGGTTCTCCAACGCTTTTCGTTTGATAATAAATTTGCGCACAAAACTCAATTTCTTCTGCAACAGTAAACGCCATTTTTATGTTATTTGCACCTGCAATTAAACCATGGTTCTCAAGTAAAACGGCACGACGATTAATCATGCCCTCAAAAGCTGCATCTGCTAATTGCTTCGTACCAAATGTTTCATACGGTGCACAGCGTACATTCGGGCCTGCGAAAGCAATTAAATACGATACTGCAGGAAGTTCCCATCCTAATGATGCAATCGTCTTTGCGTAAGGAGAATGTGTATGCACAAGCGCATTTATATCTTCACGCTTTCTATAATAAATAAGGTGCATATCGAGCTCACTTGATGGTTTTCTCTCTCCCTCTACCACTTCACCATCTAAGTTTAATATAACTACATCCTCAGGTTTTGTTTCATAATACTCTAAGCCACTTGGGCTAATGGCAACAAGACCTTGCTCGCGATTGAAAATACTAATATTGCCGCCTGTCCCCTTTGTTAAACCGCTAGAAATCATTTTCTTTCCATACGCTACAATTTCTTCTCTTTCTTTTTGTAATAACATATACATCCCCCTAAGTATGAAGCTTATGATGACTGCCTTTTTAACTCTAGCTACTTATTGAAATAAACTTTTTAAGTTCTCCGTAAACGGTGCTTTTACAATTCCTTTTTCCGTAATAATCGCTGTTATATTTTCATGTGGCGTGACATCAAATGCCGGATTATATACTTTACTTTCTTTCGGAGCAGAATATTGTCCGAAGCGATTAATCACTTCAGAAGCATCTCTTTCCTCGATCGGAATTTCTTTTCCTGTCGGTGTTTTTAAGTCGATTGTCGGTGTTGGTGCTGCTACATAAAACGGAATGTTGTAGTATTTCGCTAAAATAGATACGCCTAATGTCCCAATTTTATTTGCTACATCACCATTAGCTGCCACACGGTCGCATCCAACAATCACCGCATCAATCTTTCCTTGTGACATGACCATAGCTGCCATATTATCCGTAATAACAGTAACATCAATCCCCGCTCGCTGTAGTTCTAATGCTGTTAACGTTGAACCTTGTAATCTAGGACGTGTTTCATCTGAATAGATTTTCAAGTCCCATCCTTTTTCTTTCGCTAAGTACATTGGAGCTGTCGCAGTACCATACTTAGTCGTCGCTAATGCACCTGCATTACAATGTGTTAATACTCCCATTCCATCATGGAATAATGTTAGTGCATGTTCTCCAATTTGACGGTTAATTTCTTCATCTTCTCTATGAATCTCTTTTGCCTCTTCTAGTAATCTATCTTTCAACTGGGCGATTGATAAGTGTCCGTTCTCTGTCGCGACTGCTTCCATTCTTTCAAGTGCCCAAAATAAATTTACTGCTGTCGGTCTTGATGTTGCTAAGTATGCACATACCTTTTTTACTTCCTCTATCAATTCTTCCACCGTATTTTGAGTAACTTCCTTTGCTCCTAAATACACACCATAAGCTGCTGAAACACCAATCGCTGGCGCCCCTCTTACTTTCATTACTTGAATGGCATCCCACACACTTTCAGCTGTCTTGAAAGATTCATAGACAATCTCATTCGGTAGTAATGTTTGATCCAATAAAACTAAAGCATCATCTTTCCACTGAATTGGTATTAATTGTTCTTCCATCATCTTCTCCCCTTACTTCGCATAGTGCATGGACTGTTCTTTTAACGTTTCTACAAAGCTTGTACCTGTTTTATATTGATTCGCCTGTAAAATAAATTTCTTCGCTACTTGAAGACAAATGCGTTCTGCTCTAGCACGTGCTTCTTCGTTCTCGATACAAGTAATATCCTTTACTTTCGCTAGCCCCACAATACGACGAATTAACTCAAGGCCCGTCACTGCAGCCGTATCCTCTAATACAGATTGTAAATATACTTCGTTAAATCCTTCTTCCTTCGCCATAATCTCGGTCACATGAATATTCCAAGCGTCTAAAAACTTCTTCTTAAATAAATCAATTACCTCTACCATTGTTGATTGTAGCCAATCTATATACGTATCTTTCTCAGCCCCGGGCGGCATGGTTGCATCTGCATTTACCCAAGCAAACATTACATTCGCCATTACATTCCCAACGTCATATCCCATCGGTCCATAAAAAGCAAACTCAGGATCAATAACCTTTGTAGAATCATCTCTTACAAAAACAGAACCAGTATGTAAATCACCGTGAATAAGCGCCTGTGCATTCGTCATAAAAGAAAACTTAAGTTTTGCTACTTCCATACGAAGCTCTTTATCACTATAAATATGCTCTCTAATCCATCCTTCATTTAACGGAAATAACTCGTTACGCTTATTATGATTTTTAAATGGCTCAGCGTAGACGAGGTCTTCTGTAATTTCACATAACTCAGGATTTATATAATTTTTCACAAGTTCCTTCTTCTCTTTATGATTCATTACAACATCTGATGTTAATAGAAGAGTATTTACCATAAAAGTAGTTAAATCATCCGCAAGATTTGGAAACATTTGATGATTTATAAGTGCTGTACGCAATATAGTGTGATCAGATAAATCTTCCATTACGCAACAATTCATCACACTATCAAACAAATACACCTCTGGAACAAGCCCAGGTGCTAACTCTTCCTCTAACTGCAAAACATCTGATTCTATACGAATACGATTCGTCGACAACTTAAACTCATCTGAAATGCGTGCTGTATGCCCAGCTTGCTTTACAATGACAGAAATATTCTTTTGTTCATCCCAAACGCGGAATACATAATTTAAATTACCATCGCCTATTTCTTTACACTGCAACCCCTTTGCATCCTCAAACCTAGATAATTTCTCTTTCACATACACAATCACATCGCTAGCTTCCATTAAAAAATACTTCGTGAACTTAGACATGGTTTCCCCTCCACACTAATTGTAAGCGTTTTCTAAAAGCTATAAAAATAATAGGGTAAAATTTTTTCATCCTATATTATATCTTCTTCTTTTTGAAAGGTATATCTAGGTTTTATTATATCTTGTTAACATCTTGAGTCAATGTTTCTATATCGTTGCAATATGCTTCCTAATTATATATTTGAGATGACATAAATTGTTCAAAAAGATTCTAATTCATTTTATTTTATTTATCACACAATTCTTTGTAAAATAGAAATAAGCAATCCCTTTTCAAATCCACAACTCCTAAGAAATATTCCCTTCCTAACAATTTATACTTACGCCATGTCTCTAACATACGCACTACTCTTTTACATACTCGTTGAAAATCGATTACATGAAAACTACCTTTTCATTCTCTAACAACCTCAATTGAGAATAAATATTAATTAAATTGATATAAAGTTGGTTTATTCTCTTGACAAAATAACCACTTCTATATGATAATTAATATCGAATTAGAATTATTATAGTTAATTAAAAAATATATTTTATGAGCACACTATTTTTTGATGCTCAAAACCAACATTTAGGAGGAATTTTAATATGTTATTAATCGGCACAGAAGTAAAACCGTTTAAAGCTAATGCTTACCATAATGGAGAATTTATCCAAGTTACTGACGAAAGTTTAAAAGGAAAATGGAGTGTAGTTTGTTTCTACCCAGCTGACTTCACATTCGTTTGTCCAACTGAACTTGAAGACTTACAAAACCAATACGCAGCTCTTAAAGACTTAGGCGTTGAAGTATACTCTGTATCTACAGACACTCACTTCACTCACAAAGCATGGCATGATAGCTCAGAAACTATCGGCAAAATCGAATACATTATGATTGGTGACCCAACTCGCACAATCACTACAAACTTCAACGTTTTAATGGAAGAAGAAGGTCTTGCTGCTCGTGGTACATTCATCATCGATCCAGACGGCGTTATCCAATCTATGGAAATCAATGCTGACGGTATCGGCCGTGACGCAAGCATTCTTGTTAACAAAATTAAAGCAGCTCAATACGTACGTAACAACCCAGGTGAAGTTTGCCCAGCTAAATGGCAAGAGGGTTCTGCAACACTTAAACCAAGCCTTGACCTTGTAGGCAAAATCTAAGGAGTTCGATCAAAATGATACTAGATGCAGATATAAAAACACAACTATCCCAATACCTTCAGTTAATGGAGAACGATATTTTACTTAAAGTAAGCGCTGGAGACGACGACGTATCTAAAGATATGTTAGCTCTAGTAGACGAATTAGCTACTATGTCATCTAAGATTACAGTAGAAAAAGTTGAATTAGAGAGAACACCAAGCTTTAGCGTAAATCGCCCTGGTGAAGACACTGGTGTCGTATTCGCTGGTATTCCATTAGGACACGAATTTACTTCATTAGTGTTAGCTTTACTACAAGTAAGTGGACGCGCTCCAAAAGTTGAACAAAAATTAATCGATCAAATTAAAAACATTCAAGGCGAATATCATTTTGAATCTTATATCAGCCTAAGTTGTCATAACTGTCCTGATGTTGTACAAGCTCTTAACGTAATGAGCGTTCTAAACTCTGGTATTACACATACTATGATTGATGGCGCTGCATTCAAAGAGGAAGTAGAAAGCAAAGACATCATGGCAGTACCAACAGTTTTCCTAAACGGCGAATCTTTCGGAAGCGGTCGTATGACTCTTGAAGAAATTTTAGCTAAAATGGGTAACGGTCCAGATGCATCAGAGCTTTCTGATAAAGATCCATACGATGTTCTTGTTGTTGGTGGCGGCCCTGCTGGTGCAAGTGCGGCAATTTATGCAGCACGTAAAGGCATCCGTACTGGTATCGTTGCTGAGCGCTTCGGTGGTCAAGTAATGGATACTATGGGTATTGAGAACTTCATCAGCGTAAAACGCACTGAAGGTCCTAAGCTAGTAGCAAGCCTTGAAGAGCACGTAAAAGAATACAACATCGATGTAATGAATCTACAACGTGCAAAACGTTTAGAGAAAAAAGAACTTATTGAAGTGGAGCTTGAAAACGGCGCTATTCTGAAAAGTAAGAGCGTAATCATTTCAACAGGTGCTCGCTGGCGTAACGTTGGCGTACCGGGTGAAGCTGAGTTCAAAAATAAAGGTGTAGCATACTGCCCACACTGTGACGGTCCATTATTCATTGGAAAAGACGTAGCAGTTATCGGCGGAGGTAACTCTGGTATTGAAGCAGCTATCGACTTAGCAGGTATTGTTAAGCACGTAACTGTTCTTGAATTCATGCCAGAATTAAAAGCTGATGCTGTATTACAAGAGCGTCTTAACAGCTTACCAAACGTAACTGTTCTGAAAAACGTTCAAACGAAAGAAATCACTGGTACTGATAAAGTAAACGGTATTTCTTACATCGATCGTGAAACTGAAGAAGTTCATCACGTTGAATTACAAGGTGTATTCGTACAAATCGGTCTTGTGCCAAACACAGACTGGTTAGGCGAAACAGTTGAACGCGCTCGCGGTGAAATCGTAACAGACAAGCACGGTGCTACAAACGTACCAGGAGTGTTTGCAGCAGGTGACTGTACAAATAATCCGTACAAACAAATCATCATCTCTATGGGCTCAGGTGCAAACGCAGCTTTAGGTGCATTTGATTACTTAATCCGTAACTAATTATATAGACGTGAGTAAAGAAAAGCAGGTGCCTTGGCACCTGCTTTTTTATAATCTTAATGTATAAACTAAAAACCTCTCATTCCCATTCTTCCCATAAGCCCCTGGCAACCTTACTTCCCTCTTCAACTCAAACGCTGTCTGATTCTCCAAGAAGAAAATATAATCTTCAGAAGGATAGTATAAAATAATATCGACTTCTCTCTCCGCCTCTTCTACCGAAAGCAAAATGTTATTTACTACATTCATAAACACTTGTACAGAAAATGGATTAAAGAAATAAAACCGGTTATCACGCGGATCAATTTCATATTCCTGCGCTAAACAACATTCAAAATCAATTTTATCTTTACCTTTTCTTACCTTTCTTGCATAGCGCTCTAGATTATCCATTGCTTCTTTATAAAACTCTTCATTCATTTCAATTCCAACCGCTGAAGCGCCACACTTATGGTGCATGTAAAAGTTTAATCGTCCTTTTCCGCATCCAAAGTCTACAACTCGGTCGCTACTTCTTATTTCATACTGATTTAATAGTTCATCTAATCCGCTATATGGCGTCGGTTCATAACGGTGATAGTGCATAGACTTGTTAAAGCCCTTTTGCTCACCGACAGTTTTTATATGTAAAACTGCATCATAATATTGTTCGTTCATTGATTTTCTCCTATTAAGAAATGGTACTTATTATTATACACCATGTACTGGAGACTCATTTTTCATTGGATTAACTGGTACGTGAAATTATATCGACGATTTTCTGAATATATCTATCATAACTTCAAATATATCAACGATTTTTTCAATATATCGACGTTTCGACAAGGAATATCGACTTAACGACAATTCACGACAAAAAAACAGGAGCTATCTAGCCCCTGTCCTCTAATACTTTCCATACAGTTTGTTTCAATATTTCTACTCCGTCCATAATACAACTATGATCGAACTTCATATACGGATGGTGTAATCCAGGTTGTAGGTTTGCCCCTAGTCCAAGCATGACAGCTTTTAAATGCGGTCTCTTCACTGTGTAGTAATGGAAATCATCGCTCCCTGTCGTATACAGTGGTCCAGTGCATCCCTCTTCCCCGTATACTTCAAGAATTCCTTTTCGCATAAAGCGCTCAGCTTCTTCTGACACTTCAGCTCCTGGTGCGAGATCGATCCACTCATACGATACTTTAGATCCCATTGATTCAGCCGACAGAATTACTCGCTCTATTTTTTGCTTCAATTCATTTAATAATATGTTATTTTCTGCTCGAACATCTAAGCTAAAATGGCCGTTCCCCGGAATAATATTTAAATTATCTCCACCAGCTTGGCACCTCGTCATCTTCACTGAATATGAACTTTGCGGTGGTAGCCATATATTTTTTAAACCGATGTTAATCATAGAAATGACATCAATTGCATTTACCCCTTGATGCGGACGTGCCCCATGTGCATCATCTCCATGAATCGTTCCTTCTAAAAATCCTGCTGCTCCGTGACGAATAGATGGGGCAGCTTGTTTCAAAGGCAGTTCTTCGATCGGTCGCAAATGAACACCGAATAGGAAATCCGCATCATCCACAGCACCCTTCTCTACCATCTTTAAAGAACCATTTCCTTTTTCCTCTGCCGGCTGAAAAATAAATCTAACTGTTCCACTATTCCATCTCATATTTTTCAATTGTAAAATAAGCCCCATCACAATTGTCATATGAGCATCGTGACCACATGAATGATTCGCTTTAAATTCTCCGTCCACTTCTTGCCATAGTGCATCCATATCGGCACGAATCGCAATAACTGGATTCCCGCTTCCGATTTCAGCAATCACGCCTGGGCAATCATCAAATATTTTATATGAAATTCCTTCTTCTTTTAAAAAGTTAGTAATATACGCTGTCGTTTCATACTCTTTCCAACTCACTTCAGGGTTTTCATGTAAATGCTGAAAAATTTCAGTTAAACGCTCTTGTAGTTCTAATGTTTTCAAAGCTACATTCTCCTTCCCAAATTCCAAAACCATTCAGGTTAATTATACTTATGAAAAACAGATGTTTTTATGAACATATTGAATTTTAAGAAAAAAGTCAATTGTTTATTTTTAAATACGATCGACAACTTATTTCCACTCACTTCATAACGATAGAACATTCCTTATTTTCTGTTTTTTATTGACGCTCATATCAGTTTTTAGTTATTATAATTTAATAACGTCTATTTTGCGACAATTCAAAAAATAAAAACATACATAATGAGGAGGCAGTTTATGAAAAAAGAAATACCTTTTGGCGTAGCAATGATCCCTGTTATCGTTACAGTTGCAGTTATGATGGTCACAATTGTTGTATTAAAACAAAGCCCTCACGTCCCACTTATTATCGGTACTACCGTTGCTTCTATCGTAGCTTGGCGTTACGGTTACAAATGGCACGATATTGAAGAAGCAATGTATAAAGGAATTCGCCTCGCATTACCCGCTATCGTTATCATTATTCTAGTAGGTTTAACGATTGGTGCTTGGATTGGCGGCGGAATCGTCGCAACAATGATTTATTACGGTTTAAATCTTTTAACTCCATCGCTATTTTTAGTTTCAATTACAATTATTTGTTCTATTGTTGCATTAGCTATCGGTAGCTCTTGGTCTACAATGGGAACAATTGGTGTTGCAGGAATGGGAATTGGCCTAAGTATGGGAATCCCAGCTCCAATGGTTGCCGGTGCTATCATTTCCGGTTCTTATTTCGGCGATAAAATGTCACCGCTTTCAGACACAACAAACTTAGCTGCAGGATTAACAAATACAGATCTATTCACACATATTCGTCATATGTTATTTACTACAATTCCAGGTTTACTTATTACTCTTATCGTTTATGCGTTCTTAGGAAGAAGCTTCGGCGATAACAATATTGATGCAAAAGGTATCGATCAAACGTTACAAGTATTGCAACAAAACTTTGTTATCTCACCTTTCCTATTAATTATACCTGTAGTCGTTATGGTATTGGTCGCTAAAAAGGTTCCTGCGATCCCAGCTATTCTCGTAGGTATTATTTTAGGATTCTTATCACAAGTCTTTATTCAAGGCGGTTCTGTCTCCGCATCTGTCGGTGCACTCCAAAATGGATTTGTCATAGACACTGGCAACAAGCTAGTAGACGAACTCTTTAACCGCGGTGGCTTAGATTCGATGATGAATACAGTTTCTATGACAATTGTCGCTATGACTTTCGGAGGGGTACTAGAACATACTGGCATTCTTCGCTCAATTGTAAATCAAATTTTAAAATTAGCGACATCAGCAAAAGGACTTATCGCTTCTACTATCGCATCTTGCTTTGCAACCAACCTTACTTGCTCTGAACAATATATTTCGATTGTTGTTCCTTCAAGAATGTACGCAAATGCATACACAGAAAAAGGACTACATTCTAAAAATTTATCCAGAGCATTAGAAGATGGCGGAACATTAACTTCTGTCTTCGTACCATGGAATACATGTGGTGTATTTATACTCGCAACACTTGGAGTTGGCGCATTCGAATATGCTCCTTATGCTATATTGAATTTCATCGTACCTATTATTTCAATCCTTTACGGCATAACTGGTCTCACAATTACGAAACTATCAGACATTGAAAAAGCAGAACTACTAAAAAAACAACAAGCTCAATTAGAAGCTTAAAGATAACGGTAAATTCAGTTCATATATTGCGCGAGGGCGCCCTTGTTGATAGGGCATTTCCTCGCCGCAAATATGAGCATACCCATAATCAACTAGTTTCTTTAATAACCTTTCTGTTGATCGGCGAGTCACTTGTAAGTATTCAGAAAGATCTGCTGCTGTAAACTTCAATGACGGATGTGATTGACTAAATTGAATAATTTTTGATAAGTTTGCTGGACTAAGTTTCGTTTCCTTCGCTATTTTCATGAGTTCCGGGTTTTCATTCTTCAAACTTTGTACTCTCTGTTCTTTCGGGAACGGGCCAAATAGTTCTTTATCACTTGTTAGTATATAAAAGCAGTGGTCTATTGGATTATTCTTCGCGAAACTTTGAGCGATTTTAGCATTTTGCTCCGCTTCTTTCACAGTTTTCCCGTAACCAAATCCAATAGCTATCGTTCCCTCTATACTCGCAAATAAAGTATTTATCATATTTGTTTTTATAATCGATTCAATATCACCACGCGTCGTATACAAAATGAACGTCATTTCATCAACTTTTTTAAATGAACCATGTAGTGCTTTTGAAATGGCATCTAATTGCTCAAGCAAACCTTCTCGTAATTCTAAAGAAGAAATCATACAAGCACCGACAGTAGCTGAATGGCTTTTTACTAACTCAGCTTTTATTTTTGCATCTTTTAACCCATGTATAATAGATTGCTTCGGATCTATCATACGCTCTGAAGGAATACCTACTTTTTGAAGTTCATCATAGACAGCGTGAATACTAGTTAAAGCTAAATGAACTTCTCCTGATTGATATTTAGCTATATGAAAATCCGTAACTCTATTTATTTCATTTTTACTCCACAGCATATTTTCATAATCAAACACTTGTGGACTTTCTTTTATACCGATATCATGGAACACATTTGTAATGAATGAGCGATCTACTAAATCAATTGAAATTTTATGTGGTTGAATTCCTTGGTGATACATGACAGAAAGAATGGAAGATACGACAGTTGTCTCGTCTTGCTGTAAATACGTACTTGGAATTCGTAATTGTTCTCTTATTTCTTTTGCCATATAATAAGGTAAAGCACCTGAGAAAAAGATGAAGTCACAAGGCTTTAAGCGCTTCAATAATTCAGAAGATTCTGCTGGATGAAGGTAAATATATGGATCAATCTCTATTTCTTCTAGTTTATGAGCAATAGGTAAAAGTGTCTCCATAAACTCTTTTGAACCGACGACTGCAATTTTTATCATCATTTCTCTAACTCCTTATCATTAATTAACGACTATTTAACGTCAACTATATCAAATGTACAAAACTATTGTAAACAGGAAGGGGTCTCTACCTAATGAAAATTACAGCTATTCATCTTTATGCAATTCGTTTACCGCTTCGCAATCCGTTTGTTATTAGTTATGGTTCTTATTCTGATATGCCTTCTATTATCGTCAAAATGGAAACAGATGAAGGGATTATCGGTTACGGTGAAGGTGTTGCTGATGATCACGTTACAGGCGAATCATGGGAAAGTACTTTCCATACCTTAAAACATACACTTGCTCCTGCGCTCATCGGGCAAAATCCAATGAATATTGAGAAAATACACGATATGATGGACAATACAATTTACGGTGTGCCTACTGCGAAGGCCGCGATTGATATTGCTTGTTTTGATATAATGGGCAAAAAACTAAATCAACCTGTATATCAATTAATTGGCGGTCGCTACCATGAAGACTTCCCTGTCACTCACGTCTTAAGTATCGCCGAACCTGAAGACATGGCTGAAGAAGCGGCTTCCATGATTCAAAAAGGTTACCAATCTTTCAAAATGAAAGTCGGTACGAATGTAAAAGAAGATGTAAAAAGAATTGAAGCGGTACGTGAACGTGTAGGCAATGATATTGCGATTCGTGTTGATGTAAACCAAGGGTGGAAAAATAGCGCCAACACATTAACGGCACTTCGTTCATTAGGTCATGTAAACATCGATTGGATTGAACAGCCTGTTGCCGCAGACGATATTGACGCAATGGCTCACATTCGTTCGAAAACAGACCTTCCGCTTATGATTGATGAAGGATTAAAAGGTTCTCGTGAAATGCGCCAAATCATTAAATTAGACGCGGCTGATAAAGTAAATATCAAACTAATGAAGTGCGGTGGCATATATCCCGCTGTAAAACTCGCTCACCAAGCAGAAATGGCCGGCATTGAATGCCAAGTTGGATCCATGGTCGAATCATCCGTTGCCTCTTCCGCAGGATTCCATGTCGCTTTCTCGAAAAAAATCATTACGAGCGTTGAACTTACAGGTCCATTAAAGTTCACGAAAGACATCGGAAACTTGCATTACGACGTACCATTTATTCGCTTAAACGAAAAGCCAGGACTGGGCATTGAAATAAATGAAGATACATTACAAGAACTAACCGTCTTTCAAGACGTTGTACGCTAAAGGAGGACTAACACATGACAGTTCTATACAAAGGATCATTAAAACAAAATAACGAGCCATTTCACGTTACATTACTATCACTAGAGCACATCGATCAAATCTTATCACTACAAAACGTTGTAGTTGCAGCGCTAGAGGATAAAAGTCGCCTACAACCACTCTCGTTAGAAGAATTTCAATACATTCTAGAAGGAAATGGCATGATGATCGGTGCTTTTATCGAAAACGAACTCATCGCATTTCGTGCCCTACTCGTCCCTCCTATTGACGATGAACATTTAGGACTTGATATTGGTATAGCAGAAAGCGAACTACACCGCGTCATCTATCAAGAAATCTCAAATGTTCATCCCAACAGCCGAGGAAATGGGATGCAAAAAATATTAGCTACAGTTATTATGGACGAATTACAAAAAGAAGATAGCAAATACGACTATGTTTGTTGCACTGTTGCCCCTTTTAACATTCCGAGTTTGAAGGATAAGTTCGCGCAAGGGATGAAAGTTGCTGCACTGAAGAAGAAATATGGCGGGAGTATGCGATATGTGTTTGTGAAGGAATTACGTGGGGACAAGGAGAGAGATTGGACGGAGATTGAGAACGTTCTGATGAGCGATGCTGATGGACAACAGGCGTTGCTTTCAGAGGGGTATCGTGGGTATGAAATGGAGAAAATAGACGAAGATTTTGTTGTGAAATTTGGACGATAATTGCTAAGTAAGAAAAAGGAGATGTCTGCTGTGACATCTCCTTTTTCTTACTTGAATATATCAGCGATTTTTGAAATATATCGACTTACCGACACACATTGCCAATAATCGCAACCTATATAAAGCGCATTACTAAACCGTCATCTTCCAACTAGATAATGCTAACCAATTCTCCATTTCCTTATAATCAGGCATTATTTTCCCGACAAGACGCCAAAAAGATCGATCATGATTTAAATGAACCATATGGCACATTTCATGAACAACTACGTAATCAATTACTCGCTGTGGTGCCATCGCTAGTTTCCAATTGAATGTTAATTGTAGATTTGAATCACAAGTTCCCCACGTACGACTACTATCTGTAATACGAATAGAACGCGGTTTTGTTTTGAAGTTACTTTGATGCACTTTAATACTCTTCTCTACTAATGACTTACACTGCTTATAGTAAAATCGTTTTAAAGCCTGCTGGATTTTCTCATCCTTAAGCTCTTTCACATAAATGTGTAGCTTATCTCCTTCAAGTACTGCACTGTCTTGCGTAATATTTGCATCTTGAGAAATCTGTATCGGATACGTATTGCCTAAATATAGAAAGCCCTCTCCTTGATCGTACTCCTTTTCCTGCGGTCCAAGCGCTCGCTCTTGCATTTCCTTAC
The DNA here is from genome assembly GCF_022664315.1 of Bacillus cereus group sp. BfR-BA-01309. Taxonomy (NCBI): domain Bacteria; kingdom Bacillati; phylum Bacillota; class Bacilli; order Caryophanales; family Bacillaceae; genus Bacillus; species Bacillus cereus group sp. BfR-BA-01309. Next base: position 54,751 of record NZ_JAKUHE010000018.1, on the reverse strand, counting down.
GTGTTTTCTGAATCCAATCCCATTTCTCCTCTAGCAACTGGACTAAGTATTCAACAGGTGTTCCCTTTGGAGCCTGCACTTCCACATTTCCGTACGAATCTACAAAAAGACGCACCGACTTTTTTTTCTTATAAGTTATATGAAAATTAATCGTCTCACTTAAATATGTATGTACCATTTCATCACCTAACGTATTATTTTACAAATAAAAAAGAGTAGGATACGAACGCCCTACTCTACCTATTATATCATTTACCACTTTAGCAGATTCATTACCCTCTATACTTAACACCTAATCCTTTAATGAAATTCCTTGCGTATCTATCGCCGCACTCTTTGTAATTTTTATGACCTTTTTTTCTTAATAGAGCGCCTAGTTCTCCCTTAGTCACCGTAACGCCTACGCTATCTAATATATCAAGTACATCCTCACTCGTTAAAGATAGTGCGATTTTCATTTTCTTTAGAAGAAGGTTATTCGCACTCTCTTTGCTTTGTACAGGTGCAGGTTGTCCTGGTTTCGGATCTTGCTTCCCTCTTTTTAAAGTAATAAATCCATTGAAAAATGCCTCTAACATCATCATATCGCATGTTAATACGTACTCATCTTCGACCACATCATCATTTTCAGCTTCATGCTGAGGCGCTCTCTTTATTTTTGTAAGCATATCAACTACGTCTTCTTTCGTTACTTCCATACCACCAAGTTTAAAGATTTCTACCATATCTATATCTCTTATATCTAAAGCGTACCTTACTCTTTTTAATATATCATTGTTGCTCATTGCCATTGTTTTGCCTCCTGAAATGTTGATTATAGTAATGCTTTTAGCATGTATAAATGAATGTCGTTAAGTTACTACTTTAACATTTTAGGGGGAGGTTTTGTAGTCTTAGGTGGATTAATGCTGGTGGGGATGATTTTAAAACCGCAACATATGCTGTTTAGGTATTTTCATTTCATATTTTCTTCCAATTAAATCATACTGATACTAGAGTTAATATGGGAAAAGATCAATATTGAATTATTTAATTGATTATAAAGATGCTGAACGAAACCTCTGTTGGGAATTCACTATTAATTAACACAATTGAAAATGGACAAACCTGATATAAATTTGTCCATTTTTTTATGCAACTCAAATATGAATATTTGTGGTACAGTTCAACAAAACTAATCTAAATAAATTTATTTTTTATTATTTTCATAATTAAATTTAACAAAAAAGGTAGTGCCTTCGGATCCCGTTTGAATTTCTATTTTTGCATTATGACGGGCAGCAATGGCATAACATATACCTAATCCCAATCCTGTCCCATTATCTTTGGTCGTGTAAAATGGAGTACCCAGTTTCTCTAATACTTCAGGCCTGATACCATTTCCTTGATCACGCACTGCAAGCACCACACAATCTCGATCTTCTTTGTATGTGCTAATGGTTAGAACTTTCTCTGTGTCCATCGCTTCTAAGCCATTACGGTATAAGTTTATTAATAATTGCCGTATCTCATTACGATTTAAAAGTAATTCCGGAATGTCACTTGTATCGACTTGAATATATTTATTTTGATTATGCGTATCAATCTTTATTAAAGGAATAATATCGCGAATAATTGAATTTAAATCTAACATCTGTAAATCCGATTTCCTTGTATTACCCATTGAGAGAAATTCAGTAATAATAGAGTTGGCACGGTCAAGTTCTTCAATCATTAAATTAAAGTGCTTATTATGTTTCTCATAGGCAGGCTCTTCTTTTAATAACTGCAAAAATCCTCGTACTGTTGTCATTGGATTTCTAATCTCATGGCTAATGCCAGCTGCCATTTGTCCTATTAAATCTATGTTGGATAATCTTTTCAATTCCTGCTCATATTGCTTTTTTTCCGTTATGTTTTTAAAAATACAACAAATACCATCATCATACGGATATGCAATAACTTCGTGCCAATATTCATCAGAGGTAGAAAAAAATTCAAAATATACTGTATTTCGCTCTGACATTACACGATGAAGTTCCTTATACATGACTTCGTCAACGCTACTCGGGAAAACCTCCCATATATTCTTGCCTAATACATCTTTTGCTGTTTTTCTTTGTGGAAAATATTGATGCTTATTTACGTACGTAAATTCCCATGTATTATTTAAAGTAAAGAATCCATCCGTAATACTTTCAATCACACTTGTAACTTTTTCATTAGCAACAGCTAGTTCTCTCGTTCGCTCTTCCACCATGCTTTCAAGCCGATCCATATATAACAAGTTTGAAAACGTAGGCGCTGTTGCATCAACGATAGATTTTGCCAGTTGTATTTTGGAGTTATCATAATTGTGAGCTTTTCCCTCTTTGCCAACAACAATTACCCCTAATATTTCTCCCATTGAAACCAATGGAATCATCAGTAGACCCTTACTATCTATATTTTTTGTTTGGATAACCTCTTGGATCTTGGCTTCATAGCTTTTCTCCATCCAATCCGCTTCTGTCCAACCACAGTCCTTGCTTAACTTCGTTGTTTTAATCATTGTTTTGTCTAGGGGGTCTAAAAGGTGGGCTACCATGTTTTTACTCTCTAAAATCTGTCCTAAGTAAAAAAAACATTTATCAAAACTCTCCTGTATCGAGGAACACATTGATAAATCACGGGTAACATTTAGTAACAGCTGCTTCTCTGCAATAAGGTTTTCCTTTTGTGCTAAATTATTCGCATTTTGAATCGCGACCGCCGCCATATTTACATAAGCTTCAACACTTTGGATTTCTGAATCTGTTAAGTTCATTGGAACTCCATAATCAAATAAAAAAACCAAACCAAATAACTCTTGCCCAAATGATATAGGCAGAGCTAATAAGGACTTAATTTTGAACGCAGCAACTGGTCTCGAATCCGGCCGATCATCCTTTGACGTATCAGGGATATAAATCGTTTTTTTTGTTTCAATAACCTCTTTTGCCAGTAAGTCTATTTCAGGATCAATTACCTGGGTATCGAGCGTTACGCCATTTATGGTCTTTGGTTTTCCTGCAAATCCTCTAAAGGTTCCATCTTCCTGGGGTAAATAAATTCCAACAGAGTTACACTTAACAATCTCCTCTGATATCGCCATTGTTACACGCTGTAATACTTCACGTAGTTCTAATTTTGTATTTATTATTTTTGTTATATTCGCGAGCCTAGAATATCTCGCCTGATCACTTAACATTCACATCGCCTCCAATTATAGGCATAATAAATAAACATGATACTATCATTGAAAATCCAGATCAACCTACCACTTTCGATTTTCTCCTGCATTCTTTTCTTGCTCGTATTTTTACATAGAATAGAATACCGCCCTTACTTATGATACGGTTCACCTTAATTAAAATGAAACAGTGTAACTTTCAAAAGTTACACCGTTTCACTACCTTCTACCACATTCACACTCGCCTCAAACTTATCAAGTAATGCGCGTACTTCATCAGTTGATTTTGTGCTCATCAATTGATTTCTTAATTCAGCAGCTCCAGGGAAGCCTTTTACATAAATTTTGAAGAAGCGATGTAGTCCTGTGATGGAGCGTGGTAATACTTCTGCATATTGATCTTGAAGATCAAGTTGTAGTCTTAAAAGATCTAGATGTTCTTTACTGCTATGCTCTCTTGGCTCTTTTTCGAAAGCAAATGGATTTTTAAAGATACCTCGTCCGATCATAACACCATCAATGCCGTATTTTTCAGCAAGTTCTAGTCCGATTTTACGGTCAGGAATGTCTCCGTTGATTGTTATTAGTGTATTTGGTGCGATACGGTCACGTAATTTTTTAATTTCCGGAATTAGTTCCCAATGCGCATCCACTTGGCTCATTTCTTCTCTTGTACGTAAGTGAATAGAAAGGTTTGCGATATCTTGTTTGAAAATATGCGTTAACCAATCTTCCCATTCGCTTAACTCTTTAAAGCCCAGTCGCGTCTTTACGCTGACAGGTAGTCCGCCCGCTTTTGCTGCTTGAATAAGTTCTGCCGCAACGTCTGGGCGTAGAATAAGGCCACTACCTTTTCCTCTTGATGCAACGTTCGGTACAGGGCAACCCATGTTAATATCGATGCCTTTAAATCCTAGCTCTGCCATACCAATACTCATTTGACGGAAATATTCAGGATTATCTCCCCAAATATGCGCCACGATCGGTTGTTCATCTTCTGTAAAAATTAAACGGCCACGTACACTTTTCATACCTTCTGGATGACAATAACTATCCGAGTTTGTGAACTCTGTGAAGAATACGTCTGGACAACCAGCTTCACTTACTACGTGACGGAAAACAACATCTGTCACATCTTCCATTGGTGCAAGTACGAAAAATGGTCGTGGTAAATCACGCCAAAAATTATCTATCATTTCAAATTCAAATCCTCTCAATATGAATGCAATTTCAAACTCTCAATAAAGTGAAACTTTAATCAGTGGGGGTTTTCTTCATCCCCCACTGGTTATTAGTTGAACCAATCGGACTTTTATGGGCAGTTGATTCCCCACCTAAATTCTTTGCTTTCGTTGAATTTTGAGGTGGGGGTCTTACTGCCCATTAAAGCGGGATAAACCAAAAAGCAGATGGTATAGATTTTCCTATATCAACTGCTTTCCTATTATACCAACTTCAGCCAAGCCACACACTCCACATGAGTCGTATGCGGGAACATATCAACAGGTTGTACTTCCTGCGTTTTATATCCGCCTTCTTCTAGTACTTTTAAGTCACGTGCTAATGTTGCTGGGTTACATGATACGTATACGACGCGTTTTGGTTTCATGTCGATGATTGTGTTTAGTAGTGCATCATCACAACCTTTACGCGGTGGATCTACGACCATTGTGTCGGCGATTATGCCTTCTTTGTACCATTTTGGAATAACTACTTCTGCTTCTCCTACGCCAAATTCAGCGTTTGTCATGTTGTTTAGTGCTGCGTTTCGGTTTGCGTCCTCGATTGCTTCTGGGACGATTTCAACGCCGTACACTTTTTTCGCTTTTTGCGCTAGGAATAAGGAGATTGATCCAATTCCACAATAGGCATCAATTACTGTTTCGTTGCCATCTAGTTTTGCGTATTCTAACGTTTTATCGTATAGCACTTTCGTTTGTTCTGGATTTACTTGATAGAATGAACGTGCTGAAATTGCAAATTTAATGTCACCGATAAAGTCATAAATATATTCTGATCCGTACAGTACTTTCGTTGTGTCTCCGAAGATTACGTTTGTACGTTTCGTGTTTACGTTTTGAACAATCGATTTTACTTCTGGGAATTTTGCAGCAATTTCTTCAATGATTGCTTTCTTGTTTGGTAATTCTGCTGTACGAGTAATAAAGACAAGCATAATTTCCCCTGTTACTTGTCCGTAACGAGCCATTACATGGCGAAGTGTTCCTTTATTACGTTCTTCGTTATATGCCGAAATACCGTGTTTTTCACAAATACGTTTTACTTCCTGGATTAATGTATCGTTTTCTTCAGCCTGAATTAAACATGATTCCATATTAATGATGTCATGTGTTCCTTGGCGATAGAAACCAGCGACAAGTCCACCTTCACGTTCGCCAATTGGTACTTGTGCTTTGTTACGGTATACCCATGGGTTCTTCATGCCAAGTACAGGGTGCACAGGAACATCGCTTAATCCGCCAATACGCTGCATAACGTCACGTACTTGTTTTTCTTTCGCTTGTAATTGTCCTTCATATGTTAAATGCTGAAGCTGACAACCGCCGCACTGATTGTACACTGGGCATTCTGCATCTTTACGATATGGGCTTTCTGTATGAAGTTTCATTAAACGACCGAATGCGAAGTTTTTCTTCACTTTAATAATTTTAATTTGTGCTTCTTCACCTGGTAATCCGTTTTTAACGAAAATAGGATAGCCCTTTACTTTCGCAACACCGGCACCATCATGTGTTAAATCTTCAAATACTACATCTATAAACTCGTTTTTCTCAACTGGTGGCGTCATTTTTGTACTCATTTTCCGACCTCTCTTTTTCATAACACTGCGTTACATTTTATCATACTTATATGGTCTATTTCTATCGGAAGAAAAAAAGCTATTGACGATAGTTCTCTGTTAATGTTACGCTACTACTAATTTAATACGGACGATGTTACCTCATATATATTCGATAATATGGATCGAGAGTTTCTACCCGGCAACCTTAAATTGCTGGACTATGGGGAAAACTAATGAATATTAGCCTATGTGCAAAAAAAGACTCATATTGATTAGCTTTCTCTCATAGATGAAAGTGAATCCATATGGGTCTTTTTTTATTTTTATTTTTCTAAAAGGTCAGACATCTTACGTATGACATAAAACCTCTTTGTTTTATTTTTAGTAATATAACGAGCGTTTTATGTACAAACTTTATACGAACTTCTGAAAGGGGCAACTACATGCAATATGTAATGAGCATTATCGGTATTCTTGTCGTTTTAGGTTTATGCTTTGCTTTGTCAAACAATAGAAGTAAAATCAACTTCCGTGCAATTGCTATTATGATTGGTTTTCAAATTTTAATCGGTTGGTTTATGTTTGGCACAAAGATTGGTCAACAAATCATTATTTTCATTGGTAAAGTTTTCAACAAACTAATTAAACTTGGTACGACAGGTGTCGATTTTCTCTTTAATGGAATTCAAAGAGATTTTGTCTTTTTCTTAAACGTACTATTAATTATCGTATTTTTCTCAGCACTACTTTCTATCTTTAGCTATTTAGGTGTTTTACCATTCATCGTTCGCGTTGTCGGCGGTGCCATTTCAAAAATTACTGGTTTACCACGCGTCGAGTCATTCCACGCAGTAAACTCTGTATTCTTCGGTTCAAGTGAAGCGTTAATCGTTATTAAAAACGATTTACAGCATTTTAACAAAAACCGTATGTTTATCATTTGTTGTTCTGCGATGAGTTCCGTTTCTGCTTCTGTTACAGCATCATACGTAATGATGTTAGATGCGAAATATGTACTAGCAGCTCTTCCGCTAAACTTATTCTCAAGCTTGATCGTTTGTTCGCTATTAACACCAGTTGATACGAAGAAAGAAGATGAAGTGATTCAAAAATTTGATAGAACTTTATTCGGAGACAGCTTTATCGGCGCAATGATTAACGGTGCGCTTGATGGTTTAAAGGTAGCTGGTATCGTTGCCGCATTAATGATTGCCTTCATCGGTGTAATGGAAGTTGTAAACTACGTAATTAGCGCAGCTTCAGGTGCAATGGGATATGCTGTTACTTTACAACAAATCTTCGGTTATATACTTTCTCCATTCGCGTTCTTAATGGGTATTCCAACTCAAGATATTATCCCAGCTGGTGGTATTATGGGTACGAAGATTGTATTAAACGAGTTTGTAGCAATTCTTGATTTAAAAGATGTTGCAGCAACATTATCTCCACGTACAGTTGGAATCGTTACAGTATTCTTAATTAGCTTCGCAAGTATTAGCCAAATTGGTGCGATTGTAGGTACAATCCGTGCCCTTTCTGAAAAACAAGGAAGCATCGTTTCTAAATTTGGTTGGAAAATGCTATTTGCATCAACACTTGCTTCTATTTTATCTGCAACAATCGCTGGATTGTTTATTTAATAAAAAACTCCACCTTACTTCTCCTTTTCCAAAAGGAAATTTAGGTGGAGTTTTTTTACTTTCTTCTATATGTATGCTTATGTAAATCCCACCAGAAAAATATAAGTTTTTTCCTAATTATCCCAAAAATGTATTCCCCTATATATTCTATAGTGATATGATGTACAAGGGTATAATTCAAATTTTTAAAATCGAAAATTTGAGTTAGTGTCACTTATACAAATGATGATTGCATGACATAATTGATGATAATTAAAACACAATAGAAGGATGATAGAATGAAAAAATATACATATATCGCTTTACTTTCTTCTGCTATTCTCGTAGGTTGTAACACTAGTAGCACTAGTGATAAACAAATAAAAGAAGCTACGGTGAAACAAACAGTTGAACAAAAAAAAGCGAAAGCAGTTGAACTTCCTTTAACACAAGGGATTATTACATGGGATCCGTATGAATATAACGCACAAAACACCACGCTTTATACAAAGGATTTAAGAGATTCATTCAAACAAGTACGTTACAATATTTGGCGTACTGCTGATGGTCCTGAAAGCAAACAAACTTTTACTTCACAAGAAAAAGAACGTGACTTTGCCCTCCCACTACATTTAAAATCATTTCATTTAAAACGTGGCGAATTCCAAATTGAAACAGTAGGAATCAAAGAAGATAATACTGAAACAAATCTAATAACATCTAAAATTACATTCCAGCAAAGTGTACCCGTATTAATGTACCATGCAATTGAAAAATACCCTGGACCAAATGATGGGGATTACGGTTTATACGTACCACCTGAACAATTCGAAAAGCATATGCAATATTTAAAAAATAACGGTTATACGATGCTTACGTTTGAACGTTGGAATGATATAAATCGTGTAAATAAACCTGTTTTTGTAACAATGGATGATGGTCGAAAAAATAATATGAACGCTCTTCATATTTTACAAAAATTAAAGGATGATAGATTTCAACCTACGGCTACTGAATTTCTTACTGCAAATGAGATAGACAAACCAAATCGTCTATCAACAGATGAGATAAAACAAATGATGGATTCAGGCATTTTTTCTATTCAATCACATACTGCTAATCATACGATGATGGCTCATTCCAGTAATTATGATGAGGAATTACGTAGTTCGAAAGAAAAAATCGAAGCCCTTACTGGTAAAAAGGTCATCGCTCTCGCCTATCCAGTAGGTTCTTATAATGATCTAGCTGTTGAAGAAACAAAAAAACACTATGAGTTCGCAGTAACTACTGATCACGGCAATCACATTACAAAAGGGATGCCAAACGAGCAGTACTTAATTAAACGCCATTTTGTAGGGCCTAATACATCGATGGAACAATTCATATCTCTTATAAAGTGAAACTTTAATCAGCTCTCACCTGACCTCTTTGTTTTCACTGAATTTTGAGGTGGGGTCTTACTGCCCACAAATAGCAGGATAAAGTAAACTTCACTAGAAGACGAACGAATAGATTTATTGAAAGTCACTAACCTATCTCATTACTAAAATGATATGATGAACAAGGGTATGTCCCCACCGCTCTTACAGCGGTGGGGATTTTAAATACGTATGCAACATAATACACAATAGAAGGTGATTTTATGAGAAAATACGCAGTAATCGCTTTATGTACATCTGCCATTTTAGCTGGCTGTAACAGTAGCAACGTAAGTCCTGAACCTAAAAAAGAGAAAAAGGTTCAAGAGACTAAGAAACAAGAAGTGACCGTACAAGAACAGGGTAAAATTTCTTATACTCCAATTACACATGAATCTACAAATACTACTATTCATATGACAGATATAAAGGATACTTTAACTGAGGTACAATATAAAATTTGGCGCACAGCTGACGGAAAGGAACACACTAAATCTTTTTCTTCTAAAGAAAAGGATAAACAGTTTACAATGCCTTTTGACATAAAAGAATTTGAAGGAAAACGCGGTGAGTTTCAAATTGAAGCAATAGGAATGAAAGAAGATGGGAAAACCATTCCGCTCACAAAATCTGCTATTGCTTTCGAGCAAAAGGTTCCCGTTCTTATGTACCATGCAATCGATGATTATCACGGACAAGGCATTAAAGATTTATTCGTATCCCCCGCTAACTTCGAAGCCCAAATGAAATATTTAAAAGACAATGATTATACATTACTAACTTTTGAACGCTGGGGCGATATAAATAAAGTGAATAAACCTATCTTTGTTACATTTGATGACGGTATGAAAAATAATATGAATGCATTTCATATTTTGCAAAAGCTAAAAAACGATACGTTTAAACCAACAGCAACAGAATATATGATTGTTGATAACGTTGATGTAGAAGGATCACTGTCTACATCTGACATAAAAGAAATGGTTGATTCCGGCATTTTCTCCATGCAATCTCATACTGCAACGCATGCAGACTTACCGAAGATTACAAACTATGAAGAAGAATTAAAGGGATCGAAAGAAAAGCTAGAAAAAATAACAGGTAAGCCCGTTATCGCAGTTGCTTATCCATTCGGTCATGTAGATGATAAAGTCGTTGCAGAAACGAAAAAATATTATCAATTTGCGACGACAACAAAACCCGGAAAGTTCATCACAAAAGGTGAACCCGATGAGTTGTTAAAAATGAAGCGTGTTCGCATACACAATTCGACGACTGTAGAACAATTTGCTTCTTCGATTAAATAACGATGAGAGCTCAATATATTTTGAGCTCTCTTTTTACGCTATATTTATATATATTTTTTGAATTTTCTTGTATTATATATAGTAAGAAATCTTTCAAATTAAAGGAGATTATACATATGTCATTTGAACAAACGTTAGAGAAATATGCTGCTCTTGCAGTCAATGTTGGTGTTAATATTCAACCAGGACAAACATTATCAATTAGTGCACCTCTTGAAGCTGTACAATTTGTACGCCTCGTTACAGAAAAAGCATATAAATCTGGTGCAAAACACGTATATGTGGATTGGAATGATGAGACGTTAACACGCTTAAAGTTCGATCTAGCTCCTGAAGAAGCATTCGCTGAATTCCCAACTTGGAAAGCACACGCTCGTGAAGAATTAGCAAAAGAAGGCGCTGCATTTATGTCTATTTATGCAGAAAACCCTGATTTATTAAAAGGTGTAGAAGCAACTCGTATAGCAACAGCTCATAAAGTAGCTGGTGAAGCAATGAAAGTATACCGTGATTACGTACAAGCTGATAAAGTAAGCTGGTGTGTCATTTCTGTTCCTACGAAAGAATGGGCTGCGAAAGTATTCCCTGACGTTGCACCAGAAGAACAGGAAGCAAAACTATGGGATGCTATTTTCAAAGCTACTCGTGCTGATTTAGAAAATCCTGTGGAAGCATGGAAAGAACACGATGAAACGTTACATACAAAAGTTGATTACTTAAACGAAAAGCATTATAAAGCTCTTCACTATACAGGTCCTGGAACAGATTTAACAATCGAACTTCCAGAAAAGCATGTATGGGCTGGTGCTGGTAGCTTAAATGAAAAGAACGTACCATTTATGGCGAACATTCCAACTGAAGAAGTATTTACAATGCCACTTAAAACAGGTGTAAACGGTCAAGTATCTAGCACAAAACCGTTAGCATTTGCAGGTAACATTATCGATAATTTCACGTTAACATTTGAAAACGGACGTATCGTAGACTATAAAGCTGAAACTGGTGAAGAAGCTTTAAAACATTTAGTAGAAACAGATGAAGGTTCTCACTTCTTAGGAGAAGTGGCTTTAGTACCTCATGACTCACCAATTTCAAACACAAATATTTTATTCTACAATACGCTATTTGATGAAAACGCATCTTGCCACCTTGCAATCGGAAGTGCTTATGCTTTCAACTTAGTTGGCGGAAAAACAATGTCTAAAGAAGAACTTGCTGAAAATGGAGCAAATACTAGTATTACACACAACGACTTTATGATCGGATCAGCTGAGCTTGATATCGATGGTATTACAGGTGATGGAAGACATGAACCAATCTTCCGTAAAGGTAACTGGGCATTTTAACACAAATAAAAGGCTATCTTCCACACCGGAAGATAGCCTTTTATGATGCCGATGAAACCTTAAGTCCAATTACTCCTAAAACAATAAAGAGAATACAAAATGCTTGGAATAAGCTAATGTGCTCTTTAAAGAAATACACGCTAATGATTGTAATAAGTAATGTTCCTACACCAGACCAAATGGCATAAGCGATACTTAAATGAATTTTTTTGACAACAATAGCAAATACGCTAAAACAAATTCCATAAAATACGAAAATCAGTACACTTGGAACGAGCTTTGTTAAACCATTCGATAATTTCATCGCAATTGTTCCAGCTACTTCAAAAATAATTGTTACGAGTAATAATAGCCAATATACCATACTAGAATCTCCTTCTCTGTTACCTTATAGAGATTCTAGTATACTACTTATAGCCCTAATGAAATATATTTAATTTCTAAATATTCCTCGATACCGAAATGGCCTCCTTCGCGGCCAATACCACTCTCTTTAAAGCCACCGAACGGTGCTTGTGCAACTGATGGAAGACCATCATTTAATCCGATAATGCCGTACTCTAATGCTTCACTAATTTGGAATGCTTGACTAATATCTTTTGTAAAAATATATGCAGCTAAACCGTATGGTGTATTATTTGCACGTTCAATTACTTCTTCAACCGTTTTAAATTTCGCAACTGGTGCCACTGGTCCGAATGTTTCTTCATTCATACAAAGCATCGTATCGTTCGCCAACCCAATTACAGTTGGTTGCATAAAGTGTCCATCTAGCTCTGCAACCTTTTGACCACCAAATAAAACTGTTCCACCCTTTTGAATAGCATCCTCAATATGTTCCTGTACTTTCGAAACTGCATTCTCGTCAATAAGTGGTCCTACAGTCGTTCCGTCACCGAAACCGTCTCCTACTTTCAACTGTCCTACTGCCTTTTGAAACTTCTCTGCAAATACTTCATATACTTCTTCCTGAACAAATACTCGGTTTGTACATATACACGTTTGTCCTGCGTTACGGAATTTCGAACCGATTACCGCCTCTACCGCTTTATCTAAGTCCGCATCGTTCATAACAATAAACGGCGCGTGACCACCTAACTCAAGTGAAACCTTTTTCATCGTTTGTGCAGCACTGGCCATTAATTCCTTCCCAATTTCCGTTGATCCTGTAAAGGAAACCTTTCGAACACGTCCATCTTTCATCCACGTATCAGCAATTGCTTTCGCACTGCCTGTTACAATATTTATTACGCCTTTTGGAATGTCCGCTTCATGAGCTAATTCAGCTAATTTCAACGCAGTTAACGGCGTTTGACTTGCAGGTTTTACAACTGCTGTACATCCTGCTGCAAGCGCCGGGGCTACCTTTCTCGTAATCATAGCAGCCGGGAAATTCCAAGGTGTAATAGCTGCCATAACTCCAACTGGTTGCTTCATAACTAAAATACGTTTATTCGGATGAGAAGCAGGAATCATTTCACCGTATACGCGTTTTCCTTCTTCTGCATACCATTCAACAAAGCTATTTGCATAATTCACTTCACCAAGTGCTTCTGCAAACGGCTTTCCTTGTTCTCTCGTCATGATTGCTGCAATCTCTTCTTTATTTTCATCAATAAGTGTGAACCATTTTTTCAACTTCACTGCACGGTCTGCTGCTGTTAACTTAGACCATGATTTAAAAGCTTCATGGGCCGCATCAACAGCTTGCTTTGCTTCTGTTACTCCGCCCCTTGGTACCGTCGCAAATATTTCCTTCGTTGCTGGATTATTTACCTCGATTTGTTCTTGCAATGTAATCCACTCACCATTTATATACATCGCCTTTTTCTCTATATTTACAAACGTCGCTTTTTTATCCAATGTTTTCTTCCTCCTCTATAAGTTTCTTTATTTTCCTAGTGGCAGCAGATTGACTTATTTTTAAAAACTCCGCTACTTTATAACTCGATCCGTATGTTTTATATGCTTTCAAAATAATATTCCGTTCTACTTCTTCTAACATTTTATAGAGACTTTGACCGGACTGTTCAACCGTTGATTCTTGCATCGCTATTGGCAAATCTTCTATCGTAACGATATCGTCAACAGTTATAACAATTCGCTCAATCACATTTTCAATTTCTCTATTATTTCCTTCCCAAGGGTAACCAACAAACATTTGCAATGTGCTAGGTGCTAATTTTACATTCCGGCCATATTTCTCATTAAAGTGCTGTAAATAATGATAAATGAGTGGCAAAATGTCTTCGGTTCTTTCCCTGAGTGGCGGAATTAAAATTGGAATGACATTCAGACGATAATATAAATCTTTCCGGAATGTTCCCTGTTTCACCATCATACTTAAATCTCGATTTGTTGCCGCTACAATTCTCACATCCACTTTTTTTAATTCTCTTCCGCCAATAGGGCGAAATGTCTTCTCCTGCAACACTTGCAAGAGCTTCGCTTGAATTTCAAGCGGCATTTCGCCAATTTCATCTAAGAAAAGAGTTCCTTTATGCGCGGATTCTAATAGTCCCTTTTTCCCTTCACGATTCGCACCCGTAAAAGATCCACCTGAGTATCCAAAAAGCTCTGATTCAATTAAATTCGTTGGCAATGCCGCACAGTTAATTTCATAGAAACTTTCATTCTTCCGGTTACTCACTTCATGTAAATGACGTACTAATCGACTCTTCCCTACTCCTGTCTCACCTAAAACGAGAACTGTACTATCTACCACAGATACTTTCTTAATTGTCTCGACTATTTTTTGCATAGCGATACTTTTAAAAATAAGTCCTTCATGCTCATACGTTTCTCTTAATTCTTTTTTATATGTTTTTAACTGATTATCCATTTCCTCTACCTTTTGACGTAATTGGTAGAGTTCTGTAAGATCACGAGAGTAACTAATTACTCTTCTTAAATTCCCCTCATCATCAAAAACAGGCCTTGTACGAACATGTAAATACTCTCCTGATTTTGTCGTTTGAACGAGTTCAATCGGTCTCTTTTTTTCAATTACTTCTAACGTTGCCGATGGATAAAAGATACCATCCTTCTGCAATTCTTTTACATGCTTACCTACTAACTCTTTAGCAGCTAATTGATAGTGCCCTTCACATGTACTATTTACACGCACAACGATTCCCTTTTCGTCAGTTACAAAAATTTCGTCAAACGCATATTCAAATACATCTTGTAAATCCATTAACATTCGTTCCTTTTCTGCAACCATCCTAGCCACCCCTAACTTCCAATCCATCGATTCACTTCACTACCTTTATTATAAAGTGAATTTTCTGTATTTTATATAGAGTCAGCTAGAATGTTTGCGATTTATTATTTAGCCTTTAAACATGCGCAGTATTTGCTTTCTCATAACAGACTTGCAATGATTCTTCAATAATTGTTAATCCTTCTTCAAGTTGCTCATCTGTAATAACTAATGGCATTAACACACGAATAACATTACCGTATGTCCCTGCTGATAGTAGAAGTAATCCACGTTTGTTTGCTTCTGAACACAAGTTAGCTGTTAACGTTTTATCAGGTGCTTTCGTCTTACGATCTTGAACGAGCTCGAATGCACACATTGCCCCTAAACCACGCACATCACCAATGCAATTATATTTATTTTTCATCTCTTCGAATCGGTTCATTACGACTTTTCCTAATTCTATCGCTCTATCATTTAAATTCTCTTTCTCTATTACATCAAGTACTGCCAATGCTGCTACACATCCTAGCGGGCTTCCTGCGTACGTTCCACCAAGCTCTCCCGGTGCAGACTCATTCATAATTTCCTTGCGTCCAATAACACCACTAATCGGTACACCAGCGCCTAATGATTTAGATACCGTAATTAAATCTGGAACGACATCATAATGATCAATGGCAAAATATTTTCCTGTACGACTAAATCCTGTTTGAATTTCATCCGCTACAAATAGGATGCCGTGTTCTGAACAAATATTGCGTACTTCTTGCACAAACCTCTTACTTGGAACGATAAATCCACCTTCCCCTTGAACAGGTTCCATTACAACGGCTGCAATTGTTTCTGGTGCTACTTCTGATATGAAGAAATTCTTAAACTCTTCAATCATAAAGTCATCATACTGCTCTTCCGTTAATCCTTCTGGGCGGCGATATTCGTACGGGAATGGTGCTTTATAGACTTCAGGCGCAAATGGGCCAAATCCAAATTTATATGGTTTTACTTTACTTGTCATCGTCATTGTCATTAATGTACGCCCATGGAATCCTTTAGAAAACGCGATAATACCAGGTCTTTTTGTATATTTACGAGCGATTTTCACAGCGTTCTCAACTGCTTCTGCACCACTATTTAAAAATAGTACTTGCTTATCAAAACTTCCCGGTGCTAATGCTGCAAGTTTTTCTGCTAATTCAATATATGGCTCATACATCATGACGTTAAATCCAGTATGAATGTATTGATCTACTTGTTTATGGAGCGCCTCTTTAACAGCTGGATGACAATGCCCTACGTTTATTGTTCCGATTGCTCCCGCGAAATCAATGTACTGATTGCCATCAACATCTGTTACAAGAGCACCACTTGCAGATTGTACAAACGTTGGGATGCCGTTACTTACTCCTTTTGGTACTATATTTTGGCGGCGTTCTAATAAAGACGCTGCTTTCGGTCCAGGAATTTGTTCATTTACTTTAGCAAATTTTTTTGTGTTCATTACGTACCCCATCCTTTTCTTTACATTATTTTCTTTTTACATTGCAAAATGTATGCCAACATTCTTTTCCAGCATTCATCCTACATGCCTTCTATTTCAGCATAAAAAACAAGTCTATAAAGACTCATTAAGAGTCTTTATAGACTTATTTTTCTTACACATTAGACTTTCCTTGTTCCCAAATAAACTCACCTGAATGAGAAATAAAATCCTCAACAGATTGTACTACTAAATCCGCAAGTGGTTCTAAAGTTTGACGATCCCCTGTACCAGATAGTACTCCAATTGCATAGCAATCGCCGCCATTTTTCGCTAAATGTAAATCAGTTGGAGTATCTCCAACGACTGCTACTTCACACGCCTCTAAATGAAACATTTCACAAAACGATTCTACAATTCTTTTATCTGGCTTTTGTGCCGGAAACGTATCTGAAGCTACAACATAATCAAAATAAGACTCTAATTGATACTGTTTTAAAAATAATTCTGTCGGTGCGAAATCATCAGCTGTAACAACGCCTAAAATAAATCCTCTATTCTTTAAGCTTTGTAAAATTCTTGGTAAATCTGCCGTCATTCTCATATAGGAACGGTGCTCGTACATAAGGGAAAATAATTTTTCACTTACCCACTCATGCATCTCTTCTTCCTTAGATGACGTAATATACTTACAAAGCCCTTTTGCAACATCAAGGCTTGTTCCTGCCGCTATTGCGCTATGAGGGTTCACAAATGCCCCATCCACACCGATTTCTTTTAATACAGTAGGCTGCATTGACTTTGGAAGTTGATATAAATTTATACATTCTGCCACCAGTTCTTCAGCTACTTTTATCCAAATTGAATGAAAATCCATTAATGTCCCATCTTTATCAAATAATATTGCTTTTACCTTCTCCATAGCACACTACCTCTCGTTTCTTATCTCCTCCAGTGTATCAATAAAGTATGGATATAACATAAACGAATTGTAAAAATACCATAAAAATCAAACTAACTTCCAATTTACAATTCCTCTATATAATAAAAAGGATGCCTTTACAGGGCATCCTCTTGATGTTCAGGAACAAATAGTTCCAGACAATGATATATATTTTCGAATTCCATCGGTGCATCTCCACCGTATTCACCATCTAAGTTAATCATTAATTTATCTGGTGAATGCACTTTAATTCGATTTGCTTGTGTGTATAGCACTTTTGGATTGTTAATATGTTCACCACGCTGCGCTTGTGTTGCTGCTTTAATTAAGTCAGCAATAGAACCTTTTTTCAGTACTAATAAATCAAATAATCCATCGTTAATTGATGCATATGGTGCTACCTTTTCAAAGCCACCCACTGAACGAGTATTCGTAATTAAAAACATCGTAATTTCTTCTTGTAGCATCTTTCCATCATACTCAATTTCAACATATGTTGGATGTAATGATGGTAACATTTCGATTCCTTTTAAATAGTAAGCAAGTTGGCCTAATACTGTCTTTAGCTTACTTGGTACTTCATATGTTAATTCTGTAATACGGCCGCCACCAGCGATATTAATGAAATATGTATCATTCGCTCTACCAAGATCTAACGGAACTGTTTTCCCTTCACAAATAATATCCGCAGCCTCTTCAATCGCACGAGGTACACCAATCGCACGCGCAAAATCATTTGTCGTTCCAACTGGAATAATTCCAAACTTCGGACGATGTTCATGTCCAACTAAACCGTTCACTACTTCATTTAATGTACCATCACCACCAGCTGCAATAACAACATCAAATTTACGATCCGCAGCTTGCCTCGCTGCCACAGTCGCATCGCCAGGACCAGTTGTCGCATGACAAGACGCTTCATATCCAGCTTGTTCTAATTTTTGTAATACTTCCGGTAAGCTCTTCTTAAATAGCTCGCGCCCAGAAGTAGGATTATAAATAATTCTTGCTCGCTTCATCATTTATTAGCACAGGAAATTTCTTTATGTATCGAAAAAGAACATACCGAACTTCTATTCAGTATTCCCATGCCTACCTCCTCTCATCTTCCTATCCTTCTTTTATCCCGCTCAAACAGGCAGTAAGAACCCGATTCGTGTAGTCCATCAAAAGTAAACATTCATTTCAATGGTTTTGTTTTATTTGACAAAAAATTTATGTCCATCTATTTCCTCACAACAATTTACATATAACGAATAATAATTATCTATTATTTCATGAGATGAAAAAAACCTCTATGTCTAGATTTATCATTATTCCCACCTTTTTGCAACTATCATACCATAGTTGCTATACAAACATTTTTCCACTTTTGACAGTTAATCAAACGTTTGTTTAAATGATCTTCTCTCATTTAAACAAACGTTTGATTAACCTAGAAAAACACCCATGTACGGGTGTTTTTCTGCTTAATCTTTAAAAGTTATTACTATTATCGCTTATTAATCTCTTCAAGTAAGATTTTGTTAACAAGCGGTGGATTTGCTTGTCCTTTTGTAGCCTTCATAATTTGACCAACTAAGAAGCCAATTGCACGGTCTTTACCGTTTTTAAAGTCTTCGATAGATTGTTCATTGTTATCAAGAATTTCTGTTACAACTTTACGAAGTGTACCCTCGTCAGAAATTTGAACAAGACCTTTCGCTTTAACGATTTCTTCTGGGTCTCCACCTTTTTCAATTAATTCGTTAAATACTTTCTTCGCGATTTTAGAAGAAATTGTACCTTTTTCAATTAATTGAACCATTTTAGATAAACCAGCAGGCGTTAATGCAACGTCTTTTAATTCTTTTTGTTGCTTGTTTAAGTATGCAAGCACTTCACCCATTAACCAGTTTGATGTTAATTTCGCATCAGCACCGTCTGCAACAGTTGCTTCAAAGAAATCAGACATCTCTTTCGTTAATGTTAATACGTGTGCATCATAAGCCGGTAAGCCAATTTCTGCAACGTAGCGAGCTTTACGTGCATCTGGAAGTTCTGGAATCGAAGCACGAATTTCTTCTTTCCACTCATCATCGATGTAAAGTTCAACTAAGTCTGGCTCTGGGAAGTAACGGTAATCGTCAGATCCCTCTTTCACACGCATTAAGATTGTTTTCTTCGTTGCTTCATCATAACGACGTGTTTCTTGTTGGATGATACCACCAGATAACAATTCTTTCTCTTGGCGCACTTGCTCGTGCTCAAGACCTTTTTGTACGTAAGTGAATGAGTTTAAGTTTTTCAGTTCCGCTTTTGTACCGAACTTCTCTTGTCCAACAGGACGAAGGGAAATGTTCGCATCACAACGCAAGGAACCTTCTTCCATCTTACAATCAGATACGCCAGTGTATTGAATGATTGATTTTAACTTCTCTAAGTATGCATATGCTTCTTCTGGCGTACGCATATCTGGCTCAGATACGATCTCGATTAAAGGCATACCTTGACGGTTGTAGTCTACTAATGAACCATCAGCTGTATGCGTTGATTTACCAGCATCTTCTTCTAAATGAAGACGTGTAATACCGATACGTTTCTTTTTACCGTCTACTTCGATTTCAATCCAACCATTTTCACCGATTGGCTTATCGAATTGAGAAATTTGGTAAGCTTTCGGATTATCTGGGTAGAAATAGTTTTTACGGTCAAACTTCGTTTCCGTTGCGATTTCACAGTTTAATGCCATTGCAGCTTTCATTGCAAAGTTAACTGCTTCTTTATTTAAAGTAGGAAGTACCCCTGGGTATCCTAAGTCAATTACACTTGTTTGTGTATTTGGCTCCGCTCCGAATTCTGTTGGACTCGCAGAGAAAATTTTCGAATTTGTTTTTAACTCAACGTGAACCTCTAAACCAATAATTGTTTCTAAATTCATCTATGCTCGCCTCCTTACAGACTTGCTTTTTTTGTATGATAGTCTGTTGCTTGCTCAAACGCATGTGCAACGCGGTAAATTGTCGCTTCATCGAAGTGTTTACCAATGATTTGTAGACCAAGTGGCATGTTGTTAGCACCAAATCCACATGGAACAGAAATCGCTGGAACACCCGCTAAGTTTACTGGGATTGTTAAAATATCGTTTGCATACATTGTCATTGGATCATCAACTTTTTCGCCCACTTTAAATGCCGGAGTTGGCGTTGTTGGTCCAATAATAACATCGTAGTTAGCAAATACATTTTCAAAGTCGTTTTTAATTAATGTACGTACTTGTTGTGCTTTTTTGTAGTATGCATCATAGTAACCAGAGCTAAGTGCAAATGTACCAAGCATAATACGACGTTTTACTTCATCACCGAAACCTTCGCTACGTGTGTTTTTGTAAAGGTCTAATAAATTATTTACATTATCAGAACGAACACCGTAACGTACGCCATCAAAGCGTGAAAGGTTAGCAGATGCTTCAGAAGAAGATAATAAGTAATACGTTGCTAGAGCGTATTTAGAGTGTGGAAGAGATACTTCCTCCCAAGTTGCGCCCATACCTTCTAATACTTTTAAAGCAGCTAGTACTGACTCACGAGCTTCTTCGCCAACACCTTCTCCTAAGTATTCTTTCGGTACAGCAATACGTAAACCTTTAACGTCGCCTGTTAAACCAGATAAGTAGTTTCCTACTTCAACGTTTGCAGAAGTTGCATCCATACGGTCAATACCTGAAATAGCTTGTAATAAGTATGCATTATCTTCTACTGTACGTGTAATCGGTCCGATTTGGTCAAGTGAAGATGCGAATGCAACTAATCCGTAACGAGATACACGTCCATAGGTTGGTTTTAAACCTACAACGCCGCAATATGCAGCTGGCTGACGGATAGAACCACCCGTATCAGAACCTAGAGAGAATAATACTTCTCCTGCTGCTACAGCTGCCGCAGAACCACCACTAGATCCGCCTGGAACGTAATCTAAGTTCCATGGATTTTTCGTAGCGTAGAAACCTGAGTTTTCATTTGAAGAACCCATTGCAAACTCGTCCATATTTAATTTACCGATTGTAACTGTGTCAGCAGCTTTTAGCTTTTGCACAACTGTTGCATCATAAATTGGATCAAAGTTTGCTAACATTTTGCTCGCACAAGTAGTACGAAGACCGTTAGTTACAATGTTATCTTTCACACCAATTGGCATACCGAATAATAAACCATTATCTTCAGCACCAATTTTCGCGTCTAATTCTTTCGCTTTCGCGCGTGCGTTTTCTTCATCTAATGTAAGAAAAGCTTTTACGTTATCTTCAACATCCGCAATACGTTTGTAAGATTCTTCTACTAAATCCGTAACGGAAATTTCTTTGTTGTTTAACTTCTTATGTAACTCTGATACGGAATGATCAAATAATGACATCGAAATTCCCCTCCTCTATTCTAATACTGCTGGAACACGGATTTGATTATCTTTGTGATCCGGTGCATTTTTTAATACTTCTTCGACTGGTAAACCTTTTTCTGGTACATCTTCACGCATAACATTTTTCATAGTTAATACATGAGTTGTTGGTTTTACATCAGTTGTATCTAATTCATTTAACTGTTCTGCAAATGTAACAATTGCATCTAGTTGTTTTTGAAATTTTTCAGCTTCTTGATCAGTAATTGCAAGACGTGCTAAATGTGCTACGTGCTTTACATTCTCAACGGAAATTCTTGACACGGCTAGGCCACCTCCATAATATATCGTTCAATCTACAATACTATTGATGATACCAAATTTTCAGTACTTCAAGCAAGTCAACACACGGCACTTACTGCATTTTTACATAAAAAAAGAAAGGCGAATGCCTTTCTTTACGATTTACTCTTTATCTAACGGTTTATTTTTCGGAAATCTCTCGTTATCTTCTTCATTATCACGAATTGTTTTTTGTAATACAAAACAAGACATCGTTAAAAATAATGTTCCAATTAAATAATATCCTTTTACACTAAGCGTTTCATCTAACGTATAAATTCCAATTAGCATACCTGAAAGCGCACAAACAAATGAAGTCCATGCTAAAAACGTGAACGCTTGCGTATTACGTCTTCTCATCGTTCTCCCCCTCGTTAGCTGTACATCCATTATAGATAAGTATATTTACCATGATGGATTTTTATGTAAATTCTAGTTTTATATTTATAAATCTACCATAAAACAATACTATTTTAAAGTTAGTTTTCTGTTTAATCTGAAAAAAACAGTTAAAAACATTGACATTTATTTCTATTCTACATAAAATAAAAATAAATATTACGAACCTCGAAATATACGGGAGTGGAATTAATTGTTGCAATACGAACATTTTTTAGACTTACTGCTAGATAACGCCAAGAAACTTTTCTATCCTGAGGAATGGGTAAGCCTAGATTTAACACTTTCTAAAACAGAAATATTTTGTTTACTTTGGATGGAACGAAATACAGATATTACAATGACAAAAATCGCTGACCTTCTTGATATACCAATGAGTACAACGACGGGTGTTGTAAATCGCCTTGTAAAAAAGGGATATATCGAAAGGTACCGTGATGAAAATGACCGACGCATTGTATTAATTCGTTTAACAGAAAACGGCGTAATGCTCGTTCAAGAAGTAAAACAAAATGCAGCCCATTACTTTAGCCTAGTGACAGAAGCATTATCAGAAGAAGAAAAAGCATTCTTACTACAAATCTTCCAAAAGATTATGAACCACATTGCTACGTCACAGCAAAAAACAGAAGAAAAGGTTTCTACACCTAAAATGAAAAACATTCCGATTGAATAAAACCCTACTAGGGTTTTTATTCAAAAAAATATTTCGTAACTCGTAATATCCGACACTCGAAATAAAGGGGATAGAATGATGAGAATTATTTTGTATACAGGTAAAGGCGGCGTAGGAAAAACTAGCATTTCAGCAGCAACAGCACTTCAAAGCGCAAAACAAGGATTAAAAACATTAGTAATGAGCACAGACCCAGCCCATAGTTTAGGAGACTCATTTGGTATAAAGTTATCTTCTGAGCCACTAGAAATTCGTAAAAATTTGTGGGCACAAGAAATTAATACGATTTATGAGATGGAAAAAGGCTGGGGGAAATTACAGAAATATATTACACTACTCTTCACTTCCAAAGCATCTGATGATATTACAGCAGAAGAGTTAACGATGTTTCCTGGTATGGAAGATTTAATTAGCTTACTCCGCGTACTCGATTATTATAAACAAAACACATATGATGTTATTATCATTGATTGTGCTCCAACAGGAGAAACATTAGCAATGCTCAGCTTTCCAGACATGCTTGGCTGGTGGATGGAAAAACTCTTTCCTATTAAAAGAAAAGTTTTAAAAGTTGTTCGCCCTGTAGCTCAACCACTTCTTGGTGTCCCCCTTCCAACCGATGATATTATGGACGAATTAACAAATACACTTGAACAGCTTGGAGAAATGAGAGATATTTTATCAAACCGAGACGTAACAAGTATCCGCATCGTTGTAAATCCCGAAAAAATGGTCATTAAAGAGGCTCAGCGCAGCTTCACGTATTTAAATTTATACGATTATAACGTAGATGCGATTATGATTAACCGCGTCATCCCTAACACTGTCACCGATCCTTATTTTCAAGCATGGAAAGATACGCAAAAGAAATATAAAACATTAATTCAAAATAGTTTCGATCCACTTCCTATTTACGAAGCTCCTATGTTTGAACAAGAAGTTGTTGGTTTGTCTATGTTAGAGCGTGTAGGAGATGCTTTATTTAAATCAGATTCTTCTCCTACAAAAGTGAAATTTAACGGTCGCACTCAATATGTAAAAAAAGATGGCGATGAGTATATTTTCGTTCTGTCCATTCCCTTCTCTAACAAAAGTGAGCTTGCATTAAATCAAAAAGGTGACGAGCTTATCATTCGTGCTGGTTCTGTTAAACGAAACATCACATTACCCAAAACGTTAACACACCTTTCTATTCAAGGAGCAAAATTCGAAGATGATGTACTAAACATTCGATTTGGAGGTGTAGTGCATGCGTGAGGAATTACTAAGGAAGATAATTCATGCAAAAATAAAAGTCGGTATGAATATATTAGAAGAATTACCCGCCCCAATCCAGCAATCAGCTAAGCAAATGCTAAATATTTTACAAGAGGAGCTAGCTGCCTATCCGAAAGAACGAGAGCACCAAGAAGATGATTTAAAAAGTATTATAATTGAATGAACATCTCTGGATAGAAGGCCTTTCTAGGCTTTCTATCTCCATATTGGAGTGATATAAGTTGTTGAAAAAACATTCCACTATTATGCTTTGGATTATTCCCTTGTTATTTTTCATTCATAACCTTGAAGAATCTTTCCAAATGCCGCAATATCTTGCTAATCAATTTTCAATTCATTTTATAACAAGCCAGCAATTTTTCATTGCCATTTCCGCATTAACAATCTTTGTATTACTTATCGTCTTTCTATATCAACTAAACTTCTTGTCTTCTATATACTGGGTTATTTTTATACAAGGGGCTATATTCTTCAACTCTGTTCAACATATTATTTTGTTTTTCATATATCGTTCGTATAATCCTGGCGTAATATCAGCAGTTTTCATTATGATCTTTTCTATTTTCTTTTTTTCATTCGAAAAACACCTCATGCATAAAAAACAATTCATAATTACACTCATTTTTAGCTTATTTTCTTATCCTGTTATAATTTGGATTACCTTACTATTTGCTAGCTGCTTTCATCCATAAAAAAAGACCAGGAAAACTCCTAGTCCATCACTCTACTTAACAAACATTGGATTCTACGTTATACAGAATTGGAAGGTACAGAATTAGGGTTTTGTTTGTTAAGTAGATTATATGTTGAACGAGCTAACAGCGGAGGGGTTCCTACTGTTAATCGTTAAACCCAATAATTATTTTACGATTTTTTCAAGCTCCTCAAGTGAAAGATCTACTGAAATGGAACCATCATTTGTTTCTTTCTTAATTGCATCTGTTACTTCTTTTGAATGATAGAGTTCAATTACTTTTTTCAGTGTTGGATCATCTTTATCTTTCGTACGAGCTGCAAAAATATTAATATATGGCTTCGCATTTTCATTCTTTGGATCTTCTAAGAAAATCGGATCCTTCGCTGGATCTAATCCAGCTTGACCAGCAACACCGTTATTAATAACTGAAGCTGCAACGTCTTTTAATACACGAGGTGTTTGCTGTGCGATAACCGGTGTAATTTTTAACTTCTTCGGATTTTCAGCAATGCCGCTTGGATCTCCGAATAAGCCAAAGTCTTTCTTAAGCTTTACTAATCCAGCTGCATCAAGAAGTTTTAATGCACGCGCTTGGTTCGTTGGATCATTTGGAATCGCAATTTCTGAACCATCTGGGATTTCACTTGCTTTCTTATGTTTTTCAGAGTATAAGCCCATTGGCGCAATTTGCGTTGTACCAACAGCTGTAATATCTAGCTTATGCTCCTTCTTAAATTGCTCTAAGAAAGCAATATGCTGGAATGAGTTTAGTTCAATATCTCCATCAGCTAACGCTTTATTTGGCGTTGTGTAATCAGAGAACTCAACCAGTTTAATTTTAATTCCTTCTTTTTCAGCTTTTTTCTTTAAAATTTCCCAAGCGTCTCCATCTGTTCCGGTTACACCTACGCGAACTGTTTTCTCTTTCGCTCCTGCCCCCGTGTCCCCACTTGAGCAGCCGCTTAATGCTGAAATTCCTACAATTGCTGATAATGCAAATGCTAAAATTTTCTTCATTTTCTTTTCCCCTCTTCCTGTTTATGATCTGCGTAAAAAGACTTTCGCAAAGTAGTTTCCTAAATTTTGAGCTACCTGTACGAGAATAATAAGTAAAACGACCGTTACGAACATAACTGATGTATCAAAGCGTAGATAACCATATGTCATCGCTAAGTCACCAAGGCCACCACCACCGACAAGCCCAGCAACTGCAGAAAATTCAATTAAACCAACTGTCATAAATGTAACTCCTAAAATCAATGGTGCTAACGCTTCTGGTACAAGAATTTCAAAAACAATTCTAATTGGTGAAGCACCCATTGCTTGCGCTGCTTCAATGACTCCCTTTGGAACTGAAACAAGATTTGTTTCAACCATTCTCGCAATACCGATTGATGCAACTAACGTCATTGGGAAAATCGCTGCTGCTGTTCCAATCGTCGTTCCAATAACGCTTCTTGTTAGTGGACTTAAAGCTACTAAGAAGATAATGAATGGAACCGGACGAATTGTATTAATAATGATATTAAGAATAGAAAAGACCCATTTATTTTCTAAAAAGTTTCCTTTTCTCGTTACATACAACAGTAAACCTAGAGGTATACCGAGGATTGTAGCGAATATAAGGGTTACGATTACCATTAAGAGGGTATCCCCCGTCGCCTCTACTATGCGAGGCCAAAATATACTCCAATCAACTCGCATGAGCTTCTACCTCCTTCAGCTGCACTTGCAGTCTTAGATGTTGTAATGCTTTTTGGATTTCTTTTTGCTCACCTTGCAGTTCTACAAGAAGGTTTCCAAATAGCACATTTTGAAGTTCAATAATATTTCCGTAAAGCACGTTTACATCGACGTTATAGTTTTTTGCGATATATGATAGTACTGGTTGCCCTGTCTCCTCACCAGTAAATGTTAAGCGATAAATCTGTCCTCCATTTTGAATTTTCGCTAGAACACTTTCTGGTAAATGATCATTGATAATAGAACGTACAAAGTTTTGAGTCGTCTTTGTTTTCGGTTGTGTGAAAACGTCAAACAGTTTTCCTTCTTCAATAACCTTTCCCTTCTCCATTACAGCTACACGGTGACAAATTTCTTTCACAACGTGCATTTCATGTGTAATAAGAAGAATTGTTACATTATATTCTCGATTTACTTTCTTTAATAAGTTTAATATCTCTGTCGTTGTTTCTGGATCTAAGGCTGATGTTGCCTCATCACATATAAGAATATCCGGTGATGTTGCAAGTGCCCTAGCAATACCAACACGTTGCTTTTGGCCGCCTGATAATTGCTCTGGATAATAGTTTGCTTTATCTTCTAATCCCACAAACTTCAGCAGTTCATTTACTCTTTCTTTTATCTCATTCTTTGGTACTTTCGCTAACTTTAATGGGTACGCAATATTTCCAAACACTGTTCTTGAATTAAATAAATTAAAACTTTGAAAAATCATCCCGATTCTTTGCCTTAGCTTCCGTAATTCTTTCGTCGATAGTAATGTAATATCTTTATCATCTATTGAAATCGTTCCTGCCGTCGGTCTCTCTAGCATATTTACTAAGCGTAACAACGTACTCTTTCCAGCGCCACTAAAACCGATAATGCCAAAAATTTCGCCCTTCTCAACTGATAATGTTACGTCTTCCACCGCATGAACAGATTGCCCACCTGATTCATATACTTTACTTACGTTCTTAAAAGAAATCATTTTCTTCCCTCCTATATGCTGTAAAAACTTGGAGTAGAGCTTTCGAGGTAAAATAAAAAGTGCTCTCCCTCTTATCAAACATAAAGATAAGAAGGAGAGCACTTGTATGTACTCGGTCACATCTTCTCATCTTCCAAGCCTTTATAAGGCTTGCTGGAGTTAGCACGGTATTAAAAAACCCGTTGCTGAGGTATCGTAGGGCCAGTCCCTCCACCTCTCTGGATAAGAATGTATCGATTTAATTGTCGTTTAATTAATTCTTATTATAGAACTCAGAATAATAAGAGTCAATACATTTTTTAGAAAAATATTAATTATTATTCTATTAAAATTTTCAAATAAAAAAATCACACTACAATAGTGATTTTTAAAGTTATGTAAAATTCTTTTCCTTCATATTTTTTAAAAGGAGAATCCTCCCTATAAAGTGAAACTATAATCAGTGGGGGTTTTGTTCATCCCCCACTGATTATCAGCCCTCACCAATCGGACATTTACGGACAGTTGATCTCCCACCTAACTTCTTTGCTCCAGCCGAATTTTGAGGTGGGAGTTTTACTGCCCGTTAATGTCGGATAAATTGAATACCATTATTTGAATATGAAATCGGAGGAAGATAAATATATGAAAACAGCTCTTTTACTCGTTGATATTCAAAATGATTATTTTCCACATGGAAAGATGGAGTTGCGTAATCCAGTAGAAGCAAGCGAATACGCTAGTCAGCTACTACAACTCTTTAGAACGAAAAACGAACCTATTTTTCATATCCAACATGTAGCAATTAAAGATGACGCTACTTTTTTCCTACCTAATACAGAAGGTGTACATATTCATGAAAGCGTACGTCCACTTAGAGAAGAAACCGTTATACTCAAACATTATCCAAATAGTTTTCGCGAAACCGATCTTCTAGAACAATTACAACGTTTAAATATTGAGCACATCTTCATATGCGGGATGATGACTCATATGTGTATTGATGCTACCGTAAGGGCTGCTTTTGATTTCGGCTTTCCATGTACCGTTATACATGATGCTTGTGCGACAAAAGATCTTTCTTTTAAGAATGCTACAATACCAGCCGTTTATATTCATAACACAATTTTAGCTAGTTTAAATGGAGTATATGCAAATGTAGTGAGTACAGAGGAGTTTTTAGCTACAAAAAAACACTCCATTCAGTGAGCAAAACCGAAAAGAGTGTTTCTTGTCAAACCATAGATTTTCTTTCAAATTGTATTATACAGGAAATCCTTAAAATGAATACTAAAAAATATGACTAATAAGTCAATTTTTCTCGTTGTTTTGTTTCTATTTACATGTTTATCCCGATATGAATAGGGTTTAGCTAGTTCTAATCACCAAACGGTAATATGTGGTAATTAGAACTAGTTTCTCCTATCAAAAACATAACATATTATTTATCTGTTTGTTTTTGCTTCTTTTTCAAATACTCCGCACGCAAATTTTCAATTTGTTGCTTTTTATCAAATTTGGCAGGCGTCTGTTTTTCATGAAACTTTGCCACAGCTACCTGACTCTTGTAATCCAATTGATATTTTCCCACTTTGTTCACCTACTTTTCTTGTCCTTAAAGAGAATCTATTCAACAAATATAATATATCTTATTTACTGAAGTAAACCTTATTAGTTTTTCTAGGTATATCTATCTTAATCCATATATAGAAATTTCCCCAAAAAAAAAAAAAGAGATCTTCGCAGACTGCGAAGATCTCTCCTACTATTTCTTATAAAGTTTCAGAAGTAGTTTTTGCTTGCATGTGAAGCGCTAAGTAGTCAGGGCCACCAGCTTTAGAGTCTGTACCAGACATGTTAAAGCCACCGAATGGTTGGTAACCTACGATTGCACCAGTACATCCACGGTTAAAGTATAAGTTACCCACATGGAATTCTTCACGTGCTTTTTCAATATGGTCACGGTTATTAGTAACAACAGCACCTGTTAAACCGTATTCTGTATTGTTTGCAATTGCTAGTGCATGATCAAAGTCTTTTGCTTTACAGAATGCTACTACTGGTCCGAAGATTTCTTCTTTCATTAAGCGAGCATCTTCTGCAACGTCAGCAACGATTGTTGGTTGGATGAACCAGCCTTTAGAGTCGTCTCCTTCGCCACCTGCTAAGATTCTACCTTCTTCTTTACCAATTGCAACATAGCTCATTACTTTATCGAATGCAGCTTGGTCATTAACAGGACCCATGTTTGTACCTAATACAGCTGGGTTAGCAACTGTTAATTCTTTCGTTAATTCAACAGCACGATTTAATACGTGATCGTATACATCTTCATGGATTACTGCACGAGAACATGCAGAACATTTTTGTCCTGAGAATCCGAATGCTGATGCAACGATAGATTTAGCTGCTAATTCAAGATCTGCTTCTTTATCAACAACGATTGTATCTTTACCACCCATTTCAGCGATAACGCGTTTTAACCAAATTTGGCCTGGGTTTACTTTCGCTGCACGCTCATAAATACGGATACCTACATCACGAGATCCAGTGAAGCTCACGAAACGTGTACGAGGGTGATCTACTAAGTAGTCACCAACTTCAGAACCATTACCTGGAACGAAGTTTACTACGCCAGCTGGTAAGCCAGCTTCTTCTAATACTTCCATGAATTTCGCTGCTACTACAGGAGTTGTACTAGCTGGTTTTAGTAATACTGTGTTACCAGAAACTAAAGCAGCTGTTGTCATACCTGCCATAATTGCGAATGGGAAGTTCCAAGGAGAAATGATAACACCTACTCCTAATGGAATGTAAGAGAAACGATTATATTCAATTGGACGGCTTTCTACTGGAATACCGTCTTTTAATTTTAACATTTGACGACCATAATATTCCATAAAGTCGATTGCTTCTGCTGTATCAGCATCTGCCTCATTCCATGGTTTACCTGCTTCTTTTACAAGAATAGCAGAGAATTCATGCTTTCTGCGACGAACGATTGCTGCAGCGCGGAATAAAATGTCTGCACGCATTTCTGGCTTTGATTTTCTCCAAGTTTGGAATGTTTCATCCGCTACTTGCATTGCTTTTTCAGCTAACTCACGGCTTGCTTTTGAAACGCGACCAACAAGTTCCTCTTTATTTGCAGGGTTTACAGAAACAATTTTGTCTTCTGTAGTGATTTTTTCTCCCCCAATAATTAATGGATAGTCTTGTCCAAGATAAGATTCTACTTTCTTTAAACCTTCTTCAAACGCTAATTTGTTAGCCTCCACTGAAAAATCTGTAAATGGCTCATGTTTGTATGCTACTACCATTTTTTTAGCCTCCCCTTAGAAAAACGTTTACATTTTACAACATTATTCTACACGATAATTTAGATTTATTCAAATATTCCTAGACTTATATTTTAAAAATTAATAAATTTTTAAAATATAATAAAAAAATAGAGTTATACATACGTATAACTCTACAAAATATGAGTATATTCCAAAATATTTTTTCCAATCAATAAAATAGTTACTAATAAAAATAAAGTTCTTACATATCCAACACCTTTTTGGACTGCAAACTTCGATCCAAAATAAGCGCCAAAAATCATCGACAATCCCATAATAATACCGTATTCAAAATGAATTACGTCTAAAAATAAAAAAGTAATTAAAGATACGATATTACTAACAAAGTTCAAAAGTTTTCCAGATGCTGCCGCTTGAATAAAATCCAAACCAATTAATAAAAATGCAAAAATTAAAAAGGATCCTGTCCCTGGTCCAAAAAAACCGTCGTAAAACCCTATCATCAAAATAACAAAGAAAAATATTAATGTTTTTCTTTTCGTCATCTTCTTATAGGTAGATACACTTCCCCAATCCTTTTTTGCAATAATATAAATAGCAATAAACACCAACATCACAAGCACTAACGGACGTAAAATATCCGGCGGAATAAACTTTACTACTAAAGCACCTGAGACCGCCCCTATAATAGTTAACGGGATTAACTTTCCTACAATTTTAAAATCGACCTTTCCTGATCGAATAAAATAAATTGCACTCGTAAACGTCCCCATCGTTGCCGCTAATTTATTTGTTGCAATTGCCGAAGCTGGTGGTAGACCAACAAACATAAGTGCAGGAAGCGAAATTAATCCTCCACCGCCAACAACTGAATCAATAAAAGCTGCTAAAAAGCCGAATGCAATTAATAAAATAATGACTTGAAAACTTAATTCTTCCATGTGCTTACCCCTTACCCCCATTATTTATAACATTTTAAATTATAACAAAATTATTCAAGAAAAAAAGCCGTTCCATAAAGGAACGGCCCTCCTATTTAATCTAAAATTTTCACAAATGGTTCATCTTGCTTCGCTTCACGTATAATAATCGCTTCTGGGCGTTCTACAGATTTAATCGTTACTTGTACTTTCATATAATTCGGGAAGTATTCTGTCACAAGCCCAGCTACATATTGTGTAAAGCCAATTATTTCTGCTTTCCCATTAAACTGGACCGGAATATCAAGCTTTATTTCCCTTAATTCATCGTCTCTATACATACCAGTACCGATAACAGCTGTATAGTCGCCCTGGAAATAATCGCTTAGTTTCGCTTTAAAGTTCGATACTCTCGCAAGATCTTCACGTTTATTATCTGTTTTCGCTTGTTCAGATGGGAACAAATAATACTTCTCATTAATTTGTTTCCAATCCTCAACCTTTTCACTACCTTTTTCTACATTCGCATAAGAGACAAAGTTACCTGGTACGAGCGAAGACTTTGGAGCCTGACGATACATCGCAAACGTTATCGGAACATTTTTTGTGTCAGGTTTTTTTTCATGCATAAATTTCAAGACTTCTTGCGCCATTTTTTTCCCTTCGGCTAACATTTTTTCTTGCTCGATTTTAGTTTCACGCGGATAACCATGCTCTTCCTCGTAATAGTGAACCGAATTCATTGCTAAACCAACTACAATACCTTGGAGTTCATCTGTTTCACCTTTTTTCACATAATAATCATGCTCTAAAATATTTGAAATATATATTGGATTTTTTTTATTTTTTTCCTCTAATGATTCTGATCCTCCACCTAACGCTGGGTTTAACCCAATGTTAGGAAATTTAACGGCATCTTTTTTTAACTTGTCCTCTAGTTCCTTTTGTTCAGCATCTGTACGCTTTCTTTTAACAAGCATCTGCACATTTTGAGTATCTAGAGCACTTCCACCTTTAAAGAAATGATCTTTCGTACTAAAGGATTCTTTTGCAATACGCATTAATCCTGTTTCAAATTCATCTATATCAAGACGATTACTTACTCCTTGTACAACTAAACCACGTGCAGCTCCTGCGTCAAATGGAATAGTCGTCTTATAATATTCATCCGAAATAGAGTAC
Organism: Bacillus cereus group sp. BfR-BA-01309; assembly: GCF_022664315.1. Lineage (NCBI taxonomy): Bacteria > Bacillati > Bacillota > Bacilli > Caryophanales > Bacillaceae > Bacillus > Bacillus cereus group sp. BfR-BA-01309. The sequence continues at coordinate 21,578 of NZ_JAKUHE010000018.1, read as the reverse complement.
TTCGGAACGATTGCTTGTTCTTTTGCTTTCCCCGATTTCTCAACCACTTTTTCATCTTTATCGGCACCTGCACTACATCCACTTACAAGTAGACCAAGGCTTAATACCGCTAATGCTATTTTTTTCATGGTAAGTTTGCACCTCTTACTTATTTAGCTCTTGTAAGAACCTCTCTTCATTCCAAACCTCAACATTATGCTTCTCTGCTTGTGCTAATTTCGAACCCGCTGCTTCACCTGCAACAACTAAATCCGTACTTTTACTAACACTTCCTGTTACTTTTCCACCTAATGCCTCAATCTTCTTCTTCGCTTCACTACGTCCCATAACTTCTAATTTCCCTGTTAAAACGACAGTTTTTCCTGCGAAGTACGACTCAACATTTTGTAAATCAGCAATTTTTATACCTTTGTATGCCATATTCACGCCATACTCTTTAAATTGTTGTAATAGCTCTAATACGTCTTCATTATCAAAATACGTCACGACGGATTGAGCCATTTTTTCACCAATCTCGTTAATTGCTTTTAGCTCTTCTTCCGTTGCTTTCACAAGTGCATCCATCGTTTCAAAATGCTCTGCAAATGTACGTGCTGCTTTTGCTCCGACATGGCGAATACCAAGACCGAATAGTAATCGCTCTAATGAGTTTTCTTTAGAATTCTCAATTGCTTGCACTAAATTCGTTGCTGATTTTTCACCGAATCGTTCTAACTGCAATAATTGCTCTTTCGTCAACGAATATAAATTAGCAAATGTACGAATATAATCCGCATCAAAGAGTTGTGTAATGACACGTTCTCCAAGTCCATCAATATTCATTGCATTTCTTGAAACGAAATGAATTAACCCTTCTCGAATTTGAGCTGGACAAGTTGGATTTATACAACGAAGTGCTACCTCTTCTTCTAAACGAACTAGTTCACTCTCACATGCTGGGCAATGCGTTGGCATATGATATTCTTCTTCCTCACCAGTACGCTTATCGAAAATAACGTTCACAACTTCAGGAATAATATCTCCGGCCTTTTTCACTACAACATAGTCACCAATTCGAATGTCCTTTTCACGAATTAAATCTTCGTTATGTAAAGAAGCACGACGAACGATAGTACCAGCCACTCGCACTGGCTCTAGCTCTGCTGTCGGTGTTACAACCCCTGTACGACCAACACTTAATTCAATACCTGTTAATCTTGTTACAACTTCTTCAGCCGGGAATTTATAAGCAATTGCCCATCTTGGACTCTTTGCTGTAGTTCCTAAACTTTCTTGAAGAGCAACATCATCTACTTTTATAACGATTCCATCAATCTCATAATCAAGATGCGGGCGTTTTTCTTGCCATTCTTCTACATAAGCTATAACTTCTTCAATTGTTTCACATGTACGACGATTTGGATTTGTTTTGAATCCAAGTTCACCTAAGAAATCAAGCGATTCACTATGTGATGGAATTGTTTTTTCTTCTACATTCGCAAGACCATACACAAACATAGATAAGTTACGCTTCGCTGCAATTTTTGGATCAAGTTGGCGTATTGAACCTGCCGCCGCATTACGCGGATTCGCAAATACATCTTCACCATTTTGTTCTTTTTCTTCATTTAATTTAACGAATGAATGCTTCGGCATATAAGCTTCGCCTCGTGCTTCTAACGTTACTTCTTCATTTAAACGAAGCGGGATCGCTTTAATCGTTTTTAAATTTTGGGTAATATCTTCACCTGTTACACCATCACCACGTGTTGCTCCTTGAATGAAGCGTCCTTTTTCATAATGAAGTGAAACAGCAAGTCCGTCAATTTTTAATTCGCATATATATCTTACATTCGCATCATCAATTCCTTGGCGTACTCGTCGATCGAAATCACGTAAATCTCCTTCGTTAAATGCATTTCCTAAACTTAACATCGGTGATTTATGTGTTACTTTTTCAAATATATCAAGAACAGTTCCCCCAACGCGAATGGAGGGAGAGTCCTCACTCATAAACTCTGGATTCTCTGCTTCTAATTTTATAAGCTCTTGCATATTACGGTCATACTCCGCATCAGAAACAGAAGGATTGTCTAATACGTGATACTGATAGTTAAATGTATTTAACAAATCACGCAGTTCTTCTATACGTTGTTTTGCTATCTCTTTTGACATATCCTCATTCCTTTCCTATTGTTTCGTCACAGGTGCAAATTTTGCTAACAAACGTTTAACACCAATTGGGCTTGGGAACGCAATATCTAATTCTTTTGCATCACCTTCACCTTTTACACTGACAACTGTACCGACTCCCCATTTTTGGTGGGAAGCTTTATCTCCTACTGCCCAGCCGATTTGCTCGCCACCTGTCGTCTTAGCTGCAGGACTCGCGAAAGCTGAACGAGAGCGTGTTGTAGTTGTCATTGTCGTTCTGCTGTTACTAGCCGTTCTGCCTTTTGCACCAAACGAAGTTTCACGCTTCGGCGCTGTTTCATTTAACGATTCTACTAGCTCTGCCGGGATTTCTGTAATAAATCGAGAGGCAGCGTTCATACTTGTTCGACCAAATAAAGTACGCATTTGTGCATTGGATAAATATAACTCTTCTTCTGCACGCGTAATACCTACATAAGCAAGGCGACGCTCTTCTTGCATTTCATCTTCTTCCATTAGAGAACGAGTATGCGGGAATATTCCTTCCTCTAACCCTACAATAAAGACAACTGGGAACTCTAACCCTTTCGCTGAGTGCATCGTCATTAAAATAACTTCCTCACCAGCAGTTGGATCTTCATCGACACGATCAATATCAGCAACAAGCGCTAAGTCTGTTAAGAATGCAACAAGGCTCTTATCTTCGCTTTGAGATTCAAATGTTTGCGTAACAGATAAAAACTCATCTAAGTTCTCTAGACGACCTTCCGCTTCTAAAGTACGCTCGTTTTTCAACATATCGCGATAGCCTGTTTTTTCAATAACTTCTTCTACCAATTCCGTAACAGATAAATACTCTTGCATATTTACCCAGTTGTGTAATAAACCTGCGAATTCTTTTACTGCCTTTGTAATTTTTGCACTTACTCCAACATGCTCAATCTCATCGAATACAGCAGTTAATGAAATTCCATTTTGTACGCCGTAATTAATAATTTTATCGATAGAAGTCGCACCAATTCCGCGCTTTGGCATGTTAATAATACGTGCGAAACTAATCTCATCATCTGGATTCCCAATTAAACGTAAATACGCCAAAATATCTTTAATCTCTTTACGATCGTAGAACTTTGTACCGCCGACAATTTTGTAAGGAATATTAGATTTCAGGAAAATCTCCTCGACCATACGAGATTGCGCATTTGTACGATATAACACTGCAAAATCAGTATATTTTCTTTTTCCCATTTGAATATCGTCACGAATTTTTTTCGCAACAAAATACGCTTCGTCTTTTTCCGTTGCAGCACGGTAATACGAGATTTTGCTTCCAACTTGATTATCTGTCCATAATTTCTTCGGTTTACGGTTTGAATTTTTTTCAATAACAGCATTCGCTGCATTTAAAATATTTTGTGACGAACGATAGTTTTGTTCTAATAGAATAACTTGCGCATTCTCATAGTCTTTTTCAAATGACAAAATGTTAGAAATGTCAGCCCCACGCCAGCGATAAATAGACTGATCTGAGTCACCTACAACGCATAAATTTTTAAAACGTGCTGCTAAATGTTTAACAAGAAGGTACTGCGCTTTGTTCGTATCTTGATACTCATCCACGTGAATATATTGGAACTTGCGCTGATAAAACTCTAGTACTTCTGGAACACGTTCAAATAACTGAATCGTTGTCATAATTAAATCATCAAAGTCTAATGAGTTATTTTTCAAAAGACGTTTTTGATATTCTGTATATACATCGCTCGTTAATTTTTCATATGGATCAGCTATTGTAATTTTCTTTGCATATTTATCTGCAGATAATAATTCATTTTTCGCATTACTAATACCCGCTAAAATAGAGCGTGGCTCAAATTTCTTCGGATCAATATTACGTTCTTTCATGATTTTCTTCACAACCGTTAACTGATCGCCTGAATCTAAGATTGTAAAGTTACGATTAATACCAATACGATCGATATCACGTCTTAAAATACGTACACACATAGAGTGGAACGTAGAAATCCAAATATCTTCTGCTTCTGGTCCGACAAGTGTATCAATACGCTCACGCATTTCACGAGCCGCTTTATTTGTAAAGGTAATAGCTAGTACATTCCATGGTGCTACACCTTTTTCACCAAGTAAATACGCAATACGATGTGTTAACACACGTGTTTTACCACTACCTGCACCTGCCATTAATAGAAGTGGTCCGTTCGTTGTTTGTACTGCTTTTTGTTGCTGCGGATTTAAACCATTCAATAATCTATCTGTCTTACTCATATATGCCTGCACCTACTCTCCTTTTACTGCTTTAACTGTTTTTAACGCGGATTTTATATCATCATAAATAATATTTCCAACAACTACTGTATCAGCATACTGCGCCATTTCTTTCGCTTGTTCTGCATTAGAAATACCGCCTCCGTAATACAACTTCGCTTGTTTTAATTCTGCTTTTACATTTTTAACAAGTTCAACATCTCCATACGTACCGCTATATTCTAAATAAAATATCGGTAAACGTAATAGCTTGTCTGCTAAACGCGCGTATGCAATCACATCATCTTCTGTTACATCACATTTCGCATCTGTAAGCTGGGCTACTTTCGCTTCAGGATTTAAAACACAATACCCTTCCATGAAAATTTCGTCCCAATCCATAATATCCCCAAATTCTTTCAAAGCCTCATGATGAACGCCTGTTACCCATTCCACTTTTCGGCTATTTAAAACGCTTGGGATGTAATAAAAATCAAATCCTGGTGTAATTGCTTCTACATCAGAAACCTCTAACACACAAGGAACTGCATATCTACGAATACTAACTAGCATGTGCAGTACATTATCAATTGTCACTCCATCACTTCCGCCCACAATAACAGCATCTGTTCCAGACTCACAAATCATTTCTAAATGTTCATCACTTAACTCCTTATTTGGATCAAGCTTAAATACATGTTTCCACCCGGAAATATCGTACATGAAAACACCCTTTCTTTTCTCTATTTATATATATTTCTGTTCAAAATAACAGTTTATTTTCATTAGGATTTTTTAACTTCATCTTAAATATTTGTTTAAAACGGAGAATTAAGTTTGGAATTCCCTCTTCCATATTTTTTCAAACTAGAGGATTTAATTTTGAACTTCCTTTTATGCATTCTTTCATTATAACAAAAAAAGCTACTTACACACACGCACATTCCAACATCTTTTTCAACGTCAAATGTTGGATTACATATCCCCAAAATCACATGGGATACTAATAAGAGAAATAGTATTATCTATTTCAACTTTCATAAAAAGGAGTGTTTTTCTAATGAAGCAAAACATCGGTACAATAAATGCCCTAATTCGAATTACACTCGGACTTATCCTCTTCGGCTGTAGTAGTGCTAAACTTGTACGCAAGCCGTGGTGCACTTGGTCTAACGTCTTGCTATGGATTGGTGCAATGAAAATCGCAGAGGGAATTGTTCGTTTCTGCCCTGTTGTTGAAATGTGGAAATTCGGAAAATACATGAATATGGGGGCATTTAAAATGCCTAGCATGAATTTTACTGAAAAGGGACATGCTAAAGAAGAAGTGAATCAAACTTCCAATCACGACAAACCACGGTCAAATGGAAGTTTTGACGCTTCTGACAAAGAGATTGAGTCAGCGATTGAAGATATAATCCTGGCAAAACCGCTTTGAATCATTTGTCACGATGCAAGATGCTCTCAAAGGGACTTAGCTGCTGCAGTGGGCGGTTAAGTCTTCTTTATTTTACCACAAAACAGAACGTATATTCTTATTTTGAACCTTAAAATATACATAAGAGATACCCAACAATAAAATTCAGAAAATTAGGTGTAAACCTCTTGCTTAAAGTGATATAAAAGTGATATCATTTTTATATCAGGAGGCGATCATATGAAAGAAAAACAAGTTTTTTATGTTAATGGTTTTCTTGGGATTATTGGAATTTTGATTTTAGCCGCTATCGGTGTATTTTTCCTTATACAAGAAATTTTCATAGGAGCAGCATTAACTATTATTTTAGCCGTAGTTCTTGCTACAGGTATTGGTATTGTTCAACCAAACCAAGCGAAAGTCATTACGTTTTTCGGTAATTACTTAGGAACAATTCGTCAAAATGGTTTATTTTTAACGATTCCGTTCGCATTCCGTCAAACTGTATCGTTACGTGTGGAAAACTTTAATAGTAAGAAATTAAAAGTAAACGATGTTGAGGGAAATCCGATCGAAATTGCAGCCGTTATCGTATATAAAGTAGTTGATTCTGCAAAAGCAATGTTCGGTGTTGAACATTACGATCGATTTGTAGAAATTCAAAGTGAAACAGCAATCCGCCACGTTGCAACAAAATATCCTTATGACAATTTCCAAGATGAAACTTGCATCACGTTACGCGGAAATACGGAAGAAATCTCTGAAGAATTAAAACGTGAGTTAGAAGCACGCCTTGAAATCGCTGGCGTAGAAGTATTAGAAACTCGTTTAACACACTTAGCTTACGCAACAGAAATTGCCCATGCAATGCTACAGCGTCAACAAGCAAAAGCAGTATTAGCTGCTAGAAAAGAGATTGTTGAAGGTGCTGTGAAGATGGCAAAAGATTCAATCCATATGTTAGATGAGGAAGGCGTACTGGAACTCGATGACGAGCGTAAAGCAAATATGGTGAACAATTTATTAGTTGCCATCGTTTCAGATAAAGGTGCGCAACCAGTTATTAATACAGGAAGCCTCTACTAAAAGGTTGTAAATCATTATGGCTAAAAAGAAAAGCTTTCCATTACGTATTGATCCTGAATTACACGCTGTCATCGAAAAATGGGCGAATGATGAGTTTCGTAGCGTCAATGCACACATCGAATATTTGCTTCGAGAAATGGCAAAGCAAAAAGGAAAATTGAAAAAAGATAAAGATGCATAAAAAATCCCGCTGAGAAATCAGCGGGATTTTTTTAATACAATGATGATGTTTTCTTTGTAATTATATTCTAAAATACAAATATAACATTATTAATAGAGGTGGTTCGCTTTGCCTATAAAACATTACTATAAAAGAACGAGTTTATTCATCATTGTACTACTCTCATTCAATCTTGTCGCTTGCTCAAATAAACGACCAACGATTGATACATCCAATAAAGAATATAGTTTTGAAACCGCCGAAAAATATGGTGATGTCATTCAAAAGAATGACACAGTTTACAATATCGAAAAATTAGATACCTTCATTAAAAAATATAATTCAAATAAGAGTCACGCCATTCGCATCACCCGATTTAACGAAAAAGATGAACCTCTCATCATAGATTTAATGGTAAAAAAAGGGAGAGAGACAACCTCTTTGTATTATGATGTTGATTACTCAAAAATAAGCGACCGAAATACAGAAAACAAAGAAATTCGATATTCCAATAGTAGTTGCCAAAAAATTTCAAAGAAAGTTTCATCAACAGCAATAACTTATCAATTACAATGCCCTGACATTATCGATCTTGTAAAAATTCCTAAATAAAATAACATGAAAAGCGGAGAATGACCTACATCATTCTCCGCTTTTCTTACCACTAAAAAATTTAATATTACTAGCTTCTCGTCATCTCATGCCCAATTGCACGATATCCTATATCACTTCGGTAAAATAGACCATCACTCTCAATTTTGCCGATTTCTTTATATACCTTATCTTTCGCTTCTTGTAAACTATTTGCCTTACAAGCAACAAATAGTACACGGCCACCGTTTGTTACAAAGTCACCATGCTTCATCGCTGTGCCTGAATGGAAAACAATCACATCTCGCAATGCGTCTAATCCGTTAATAATGTCACCTTTTTTATATGCTTCTGGATATCCTTTCGAAGCAAGTACAACACCAATTACTGCTTCCTCTGACCATTGTAACGTTAACTCACTTTCATCTAATACAGCGTTACATACATCAACTAAATCATTTTCTAAGCGAGGTAATACTACTTCTGTTTCAGGATCGCCAAAGCGGGCATTAAATTCAATTACCTTTGGGCCATCATTTGTTAAAATAAGTCCCGCATATAAAATCCCTGTAAATGAACGGTTTTCTGCAATCATCGCTTTAGCAGTTGGATGTAATACCGTTTTTATCGCCTCTTGCACTGCTGATTCTGGAATTTGTGGTACTGGAGAGTACGCGCCCATTCCGCCTGTATTTGGACCTTTATCACCATCAAAAGCACGTTTATGATCTTGCGCAATTACCATCGGATGCACAATTGTCCCATTCACAAATGCCATTAATGAAAATTCTTGTCCATCTAAAAACTCTTCAATAACAACCTTCTTACTTGCTTCGCCGAACTTTACATCTTGTAACATTTCCTTCGCAGCTTGTAGTGCCTCTTCTAGTGTCATTGCTACTGTTACACCTTTACCAGCAGCTAATCCATCTGCCTTAATAACAATCGGTGCACCAACTTTTTGAATGTACTGTACTGCTTCTTCATAATCTGTAAAAGTTTCATATGCCGCAGTTGGAATATCATACTTTTTCATCAATTCTTTCGTAAAAGCCTTACTACCTTCAATAACAGCAGCCGCCTTATTTGGACCAAATACACGAAGTCCCTCTTCTTTAAAACGATCAACAATTCCATTCATAAGTGGAATTTCTGGTCCAACGAAAGTTAACTCAACCTTATTCTCTTTGGCAAATAGAACTAATGCATTAAAATCATTTTCATCAATATCAACTGGTGTTGCAACATCGCGCATACCTTCATTACCCGGTGCTACATATACCTTTTCTACCTTTTCAGATTGCGCAAACTTCCAAGCTAAAGCATGCTCACGCCCACCGCGTCCGATTACTAAAACATTCATATTTCATCCCCCAATACTTAAATAAGTACAAACTAGAAGCTATGCTCCTAGTTTGTTTTCATATCAATAAAAGTTTAAAAGGGAGGATCAAGAGAACCAAGCAGGTCGAGGCGCATTCGCCAGGAGGACACGGAGTGTAGCTTTCCTACATGAGTACCGCACTGGCAATGCAACGACGACATGCGACAGTTATCTTGACCGGACCTTTTAAACATCCTCTATTAGTGTTTGAAATGACGTACGCCAGTGAACACCATAGCAATCCCATACTTATCTGCCACTTTGATAGAATCTTCGTCACGGATTGATCCGCCTGGTTGAATGATTGCTGTAATTCCTGCTTTTGCTGCTTCTTCTACTGTATCTGGCATTGGGAAGAAAGCATCAGATGCAAGTGCGCTACCTTGTGCCTTTTCACCAGCTTGTGTAATTGCGATTTTCGCAGAACCTACACGGTTCATCTGTCCCGCACCTACACCAACTGTCATGTTATCATTCGCTAAAACAATTGCATTTGATTTCACATGTTTTACAACTTTCCAAGCTAGTTTTAAATCTTTCCACTCTTGCTCTGACGGTTCACGTTTTGTCGGAATTGAAATTGTACTTCCATCTAATGATAACGTATCTTCCTCTTGAACAAGAAGACCACCTTGTACAGAAGTTAATTTTTTACTTGCACTTGTCGATTTTTCAATATCTACAGTTAGTAAGCGTAAGTTCTTCTTGCTTTGCAATACGTCTAAAGCTTCTTGTGAGAACGAAGGAGCGATAACAATTTCTAAGAAAATTTCATGTAACTTTTCAGCTGTAGCTTTGTCAATTTCACGATTTGCTGCAATAATACCACCAAAAATGGATACTGGATCTGCTTCATAAGCGCGTGTGTATGCTTCATGAATATCAGTTCCTACTCCAACACCACATGGATTCATATGTTTTACCGCTACTACTGCTGGTTCTGTAAATTCTTTCACGATACTAAGCGCTGCATCTGCATCGTTAATATTGTTATAAGATAATTCTTTACCGTGTAATTGTTCTGCGTATGCAACAGAAGAAGTTACAGCGAATGGTGCTTTATAGAATGTTGCTTTTTGATGTGGATTTTCTCCATAACGCAAATCTTGTTTTTTCTCAAATGTTACTGTTAATGTTTCTGGGCTTTCTTCACCCATTTGCTCTGTTAAATAGTTAGAGATTAACGCATCATATGCCGCTGTATGGCGGAATACTTTCGCTGCTAATTTACGTTTCGTTTCTTCTTTTACTTCACCGTTCTCTTTCAGTTCTGTTAATACAACATCATAATCTACTGGATCTACAATTACCGATACAAATTTATGATTTTTCGCAGCAGAGCGAATCATTGTTGGACCACCGATATCAATATTTTCAATTGCATCAGCAAATGTTACATCAGGCTTAGCGATTGTTTCTTTGAATGGGTATAAGTTAACAACAACATAATCAATTGGCTCCATACCTAACTCATTCATTTGCGCTACATGCGTTTCATTATCGCGAACTGCTAATAGACCACCATGAATATTTGGATGTAATGTTTTTACACGACCATCCATAATTTCCGGGAACCCAGTTACTTCAGAAATACCGATTACTTGTAAGCCGTTTTCTTCTAGTAATTTTTTCGTACCACCTGTTGATATAACTTCGATCCCTTGTTCTAGTAAACCTTTAACAAATTCTACTACTCCTGTTTTATCTGAAACACTTACTAATGCACGCTTTTTCATCTATCCTTCACCCCTGGTTGTATGTTAGTTAACAGTTGGTTCTTTCACAGATTGAACAATTTGATTCACTGTATTTACGTATAATTTATGTTCAACTTGTTGAATTTTCTTTTGTAAGCTTTCTCTCGTATCCCCTTCAGAAACAACTACCGCTTCTTGCGCAATAATTGGCCCTGTATCCATACCTGCATCTACATAATGAATCGTTACTCCAGTTACTTTTACACCTGCTTCTAACGCTTGACCAACAGCATCTTTCCCTGGAAAACTCGGCAGTAGTGATGGATGAATATTAATAATCCTTCCGCCGTAAGCTTCTAGTAAAGTCGGTCCAATTAAACGCATATATCCAGCTAAAATAACATAATCAATTTCATACTCTTCTAGCTTCTTTAATATTTCTTTTTCAAACGCTTCTTTTGACCCATATGCTTTCGCTGAAAAAGCGAAACATGGGATATGATGATAATGTGCTCGTCCAACAGCGCGTGCTTCTGGTTTATCACATACTAATAAACTAATATCGGCGTCTAACCTTTTTTCTTCTACCGCATTGATAAGAGATTGAAAGTTAGAGCCGCTCCCAGAAGCAAAAACTGCTAATCTACTCATAGTGTCGCTCCCCCATTAAAGGTAACGCCAGCCCCTTGTACAGTACGTCCAATAATACTAGCTGTTTCTCCTTGCTCTTCAAGTAGACGAACAATATCTTTTGCCTCTTCTTCCTTCACCGCTACTACCATACCAATACCCATGTTAAAAATATTGAACATTTCTTTCTCTTCTAGTTTTCCAACTTCTTGAAGTAAACTGAAGATCGGTTGAATTTTCCAAGATCCTAATTCAATTTCTGCACCGATTCCTTCTGGTAACATACGTGGAATATTTTCAATGAATCCGCCACCTGTAATATGCGCCATACCGTATACTTCATATTTCTTCAATAGTTCTAAAATAGGTTTGACATAAATTTTCGTTGGTTTTAATAATTCTTCACCAAGAGGTAGTTCTAAACGTCCGTAAATGCGATCTAAAGATAGTGCTCCATCTTCTAGTAATACTTTTCGTACTAAAGAATAGCCGTTACTATGAATACCGCTAGATGCTAAGCCAATTAATACGTGACCAGCTTCAATTTTTTCACCTGTTACAATTTTCTTTTTATCAACAATACCAACTGTAAAACCAGCTAAATCGTATTCTTCCGTAGAATACATCCCTGGCATTTCAGCTGTTTCTCCACCAATTAATGCACAACCAGCTTGGCGACAGCCCTCTGATATACCTTTGACGATGTTTTCAATTTTACTAGGTTCAGCTTTACCACAAGCAATATAATCAAGGAAGAAAAGCGGCTCTGCTCCTTGGACAACAATATCATTTACACACATTGCTACTGCATCAATACCAATTGTGTCATGTTTATCTGCCATAAAAGCGAGCATCAATTTCGTTCCCACGCCATCTGTTCCAGATACTAATACAGGTTCTTCTAATGCAAATTTTGATAGATCAAACATACCTCCAAAACCGCCTAAACCGCCTAGCACTTCTTTTCTCATTGTTGTTTGTACGTGTTTTTTCATGCGAGATACCGCTTCATATCCAGCTTCAATATCTACTCCTGCTTGCTTATATGCATTCGCCATCGTTATCTACACCTCGTCTTTTAATTTCTCCCTATCTAGGGCCGGCCGTTGTAAGAAAGAAGCTAGCTTCTACATCAAAAGAAGTAGAAGCCTTTTTCTTCTTATTTCATACTTTCTAAAAGCTCTTGCTCATAATCATAAAGAGCTGTTGGGTAATCTCCATTGAAGTACGCCATACATAGACCGCCATATTTCCCTTCATATGGACGTCCAATTGCATCTACTAATCCATCTTCACTTAAAAATGTTAATGAGTCTGCACCGATTATTTCACGAATTTCTTCTACTGTATGATTTGCTGCAATTAATTCTTTTCTCGTTTGAATATCAATGCCATAGAAGCATGGATATTTCAGAGGTGGTGACGCAATTCTTACGTGAACTTCTGTCGCTCCAGCCTCACGAAGCATACGAACAATTCGTTTACTCGTTGTTCCTCTTACGATAGAATCGTCAATCATAACAACTCGTTTTCCTTCAACTACACCTCTTACTGCTGAAAGCTTCATCTTAACCCCTTGCTCTCGCAGTTCTTGAGAAGGTTGAATAAACGTACGTCCAACGTAACGATTTTTAATTAATCCTAACTCATATGGAATACCTGTTGCCTCCGCATAACCAATTGCTGCCGAAATACTAGAGTCTGGCACGCCAGTAACAACATCAGCTTCAATAGGAGCTTCTACCGCCAAACGTTTTCCCATGTTTTTACGTGCTGCATGGACGTTAATACCTGCAATGTTAGAATCTGGACGTGCAAAGTAAATGTACTCCATACTACAAATTGCATGATCTACTTCATTTGTAAAACGATCTACGTGAATTCCTTCATCATTGATGATAAGTAGTTCACCTGGTTCTACATCACGAATGTATGTTGCACCTACTACATCGAAAGCACATGTTTCCGATGCTACAACGTAAGCATCCCCCATCTTTCCAATTGAAAGAGGACGGAATCCATTCGGATCTAGCGCAACGATCATTTCATTTCCAGTTAGTAAAAGATATGCAAACGCACCTTTCACCTTATTTAGAGCCTCTTTTACACTCTCAATTAATGAATCTTTCGTACTACGTTTAATAAGATGTAAAAGTACTTCTGTATCTGAACTTGTTTGAAAAATACTTCCCTCTGCTTCTAATTCGCGGCGAAGCATTTTTGCATTAATTAAGTTTCCGTTATGAGCTAATGCCATACTATGATCAGAAAAACGGAATAATAATGGTTGAACGTTAGCAACTTCACTTCCGCCAGCTGTCGCATATCGTACGTGTCCAATTGCTGATTTTCCGTTTAAGCCTTCTAGCTCACCTCTTGAAAATACTTCCGATATTAAACCTAACCCCTTGTGACCGACAATTTTCTCACCATTATTTACGACAATGCCTGCGCCTTCTTGTCCACGGTGCTGCAAACTATGCAATCCGTAATACGAAACTTGTGCTGCATTTTCATGCCCCCAAATTCCAAAAACGCCACATTCTTCATTTAACCCCTTTATTTCAGCAAGCATGGGATTGCCCCTTTCCAAGCCTTTCTCATTTCATCTACATTTGCTGTAAGTAATACTTCATTTTCTTCATTATGAATTGTTACTTCATTTGTATTTGTCACTTCTCCAACTTGAATTGCTTCTACCGCTTTCTCGAACGCTTCCTTATTTTCATGTTTTACAGTTATAACGAAGCGAGATTGTGATTCAGCGAATAATACGGCTGTTGCTTCTCCATCTAATTTCACAGTAGCACCTAAGCCCTTAGCACCAATCGCACTTTCTGAAATCGCAACTGCTAAACCACCTTCTGCAACATCATGAGCAGATTGAACAAGGCCAGCTTGAATCGCTGCTAATACTTGTTTTTGACGCTTTAATTCTACATCTAGATCGATGCTTGGTGATTGACCGAAAATTTTGCCGTGAATCATTTTCTGTAATTCACTTCCACCAAACTCAGCTTTCGTCTCTCCAATTACATAAACTAAATCGCCAGCTTGCTTAAATTCTTGTGTTGTTACATGTTTTAAATCGTGTACAAGTCCAACCATCCCAACTGTCGGTGTTGGATATACAGCTTCACCACTACGTTCGTTATACATTGATACGTTTCCGCCGATAACTGGCGTTTGTAATGTACGACAAGCTTCACTCATACCATCTACTGATTTCTCAATTTGCCAGAAGATCTCTGGTTTTTCTGGATTACCGAAGTTTAAGCAATCTGTAATTGCAAGTGGCTCTCCCCCAGAACATACGATATTACGTGCTGCCTCTGCTACTGCAATTTTACCGCCCACTTCTGGATCTAAATAAATGTAGCGAGAGTTACAATCTGTCGTCATTGCTAATCCTTTTTCCGTACCGCGTACACGTACAACTGCTGCATCTGAACCTGGTGTAACAACTGTGCTTGTGCGAACTTGATAATCATATTGATCATAAACCCACTCTTTACTTGCAATCGTCGGTTGTTGTAATAGAGCGAATAATGTTTCTTTATAATTTTCTACTTTTGGTGTTTCCATTTTCATTGCCTGGAATTCAGCAAAGTATGCTGCTTCTTTTGATGGTTTATGATAAATCGGTGCTTCTTCTGCAAGAGCATCTGCTGGTACTTCAGCTACCTTTTCACCTTTATGGAATAAGCGAAGCATTTTGTCTTCCGTTACTTTCCCCATCGTAACGGCTGCAAGACCATACTTCTCAAATAAATCTACTATCTCTTGCTCTCTACCCTTTTTCACAACAATTAGCATACGTTCTTGTGATTCAGATAGCATCATTTCATATGGTGTCATTCCTGTTTCACGCTGCGGTACATCATCTAAGTACATTTCAATACCCATTCCCGCTTTACTTGCCATTTCTGCAGAAGATGATGTTAAACCAGCTGCACCCATATCTTGAATTCCAACAAGTGCATCCGACTGAATAAGTTCTAAGCAAGCTTCAATCAGAAGTTTCTCCATAAATGGATCTCCTACTTGAACTGCTGGGCGCTTCGCTTCTGAGCTTTCAGATAACTCTTCAGATGCGAATGTTGCACCGTGAATACCGTCACGACCAGTTGATGCTCCTACGTACATTACTGTATTTCCAGCACCGTGCGCTTGCCCTTTTTTAATATCTTCGTGGTTAATTAAGCCTACGCACATTGCATTTACAAGTGGATTCCCTTCATAACATGGATCAAACTGTACTTCGCCGCCAACAGTCGGAATGCCGATACAGTTACCGTATCCTGCAATCCCTGCTACTACTTCTTCGAATAAATATTTCACACGTGGTGACTGTAATTCACCGAAGCGAAGTGAGTTTAATAGAGCTACTGGGCGTGCTCCCATAGAGAATACGTCGCGGATAATACCACCAACGCCTGTTGCTGCTCCTTGATATGGTTCAATAGCAGATGGGTGGTTGTGACTTTCCATTTTAAATACAACCGCTTGATTATCACCGATATCTACAATTCCAGCACCTTCCCCAGGTCCTTGCAGAACGCGCTCACCTGTTGTTGGGAATTTTCGAAGTACTGGTTTTGAATTTTTATAACTGCAATGTTCAGACCACATAACAGAGAATAATCCTGTTTCTGTATAATTCGGCAGACGGCCTAAAATCTTTTCAACCATAGCAAACTCTTCGTCTGTTAGCCCCATTTCCGCATATATGCGCTCTTCTTTAATTTGTGTTGGATTTGGTTCAAGCATTAACGACATATGTTTCCCTCCACTGTTTTAAGATAGATTGAAAGACTTTTAACCCTTCAGCACCGCCAAGTAATTCGTCTACAGCACGCTCTGGGTGTGGCATCATACCAAGTACATTTCCTTTTTCGTTTACAATACCAGCAATATCTGAAACGCTTCCATTCGGATTTTCTACGTAACGGAATGCGATTTGATTATTCTCTTCTAATCTTTTTAGCGTTTCTTCATCACAATAGTAATTACCCTCACCATGCGCGATTGGAATATTGATTACTTCATCTTTTTCATATTGTGATGTAAACATCGTTTCATTATTTTCAACTCGCAACTGAACAGTGCGACACATGAATTTTAAGTTTTCGTTTCTCATTAACGCTCCTGGTAGTAATCCTGATTCAACAAGAATCTGGAATCCATTACATATACCTAAAATCGGCTTTCCTTGCTCAGCAGCTTTTTGCACTGCTTTCATTGCATTCGCAAAGCGAGAAATAGCACCGCAGCGTAAGTAGTCACCGTAAGAGAATCCACCTGGTAGTAAGATTGCATCATATTCATCTAAATTCTCTGTATCGTGCCAAACGTAATCTACTTCTTCGCCGAGCTCATCTTTAATTGCATGGAACATATCAACATCACAGTTCGAACCTGGAAATACTATTACGGCAAATTTCACTGTGCGACAACCTCCTCAACTTCATAACGGAAGTCTTCCATTACAACGTTTGCTAATAGTTTTTCACACATTTCTTTTACCTTTGCGTCAAGGTCAGATACCGATTTATCAATTGTTAGTTCCATGTATTTTCCGATTCGAACGTCTTGTACTTCTGTAAATGAAAGACTATGAAGTGCTCCTTTTACCGCTGTTCCTTGTGGATCTAATACGCTTTCTCTTAATGTTACATATACCTTAACTTTATACATGTGAAATTCCCCCTAAACGTTTTAAAATCTCTTCATAAGCATCTGTTAAATTTCCAAGATCGCGACGGAATACGTCTTTATCAAACTTTTCATTGCTCGTTTCATCCCATAAACGGCAAGTATCTGGTGAAATTTCATCCGCTAAAATAATTTCTCCCTCTTCCGTTACACCAAACTCTAATTTAAAATCTACTAATCTTACACGACAGCTTGCGAAATGATCAATCAACACTTGATTGATTTGTAGAGCCATTTCTCGTAATACGCTTACTTGCTCTGGCGATGCAACGTTTAATACACGAATATGATCTTCCGTTACAAGCGGATCTCCTAAATCATCATCTTTGAAGTAAAATTCTACGATTGGTTCTGCAAGTGCAGTTCCCTCTTCCATTCCTAATCGTTTTGAAAGACTTCCTGCAATTACATTTCTTGTGACAACTTCTAAAGGAATAATACTCACTTTTTTAACAAGTTGCTCTATCTCAGATAACTTCTCAACAAAATGTGTTTTAATTCCTACTTCTTGTAACTTTCTGAACAATAAAGTTGTAATCTCATTGTTCAAACGACCTTTTCCTGTAATCGTCTCTTTTTTCTCCCCATTGAAAGCAGTCGCACTATCTTTATACTCTACCCAAACCATATCTGCTGATTCTGTACGATAAATTCTTTTTGCCTTACCTTCATACAGCAATTCTAGCTTTTGCATTTCGCAAGCCCCCTGTAGTTTGAAAAATGTGAATAATGTTTTTATAAAGAATGGCACAGAATGACTCTATTCTGTGCCATATGAAATTTTACGCTTCGTTTAATCCTAGGCGTTCAAAGATTGTATCAACGTGTTGCATATGATGCTCATAGTTGAAGCATTCATTAATTTCTTCTTGTGTTAACTTGCTCGTAATACGCTCATCAGCTTCTACAAGCTCTTTAAATTGTACTTGTGTTTCCCAAGCTTCCATCGCTTTAGGCTGTACGATATCATAAGCTTCTTCACGTACCATACCTTTATCGATTAATGTAAGCATTACGCGCTGAGAATAAATTAAGCCGTATGTTCTTGTCATATTGCGTTTCATATTCTCTGGGTATACAGTTAAGTTTTTAACGATATTACCAAAGCGATTTAACATGTAATTTAACGCGATTGTAGCATCTGGTAAAATTACGCGTTCTGCTGAAGAGTGAGAAATATCACGCTCATGCCATAATGGAACATTTTCATAAGCTGTCATCATATAACCACGGATAACACGAGCTAAACCAGTCATGTTTTCAGATCCGATTGGATTACGCTTATGTGGCATTGCAGAAGAACCTTTTTGGCCTTTTGCGAAAGCTTCTTCAACTTCACGTGTTTCACTCTTTTGTAAACCACGGATCTCAACTGCCATCTTTTCGATAGATGTTGCAATTAGTGCAAGTGTTGACATGTAATGAGCATGGCGATCACGTTGCAATGTTTGTGTTGAAATTGGCGCTGCTTCTAAGCCTAAGTTTTCACAAACATACTTTTCTACGAATGGATCGATATTTGCGTATGTACCAACCGCACCAGATAATTTACCAACGCGAACTGTATCAGCAGCTTGTTTGAAACGCTCTACGTTACGTTTCATTTCTTCATACCAAAGACCAAGTTTTAAACCAAATGTTGTTGGTTCTGCATGAACACCGTGTGTTCTTCCCATCATGATCGTGTACTTATGCTCTTTCGCTTTGTTAGCTAAAATGCTTACAAAGTTTTCTAAGTCTTTTAATATGATTTCATTCGCTTGTTTTAAGATATAAGATAACGCTGTATCTACTACGTCTGTAGATGTTAAACCGTAATGAACCCATTTACGTTCCTCACCTAATGTTGGTGTTTCTGATACAGCACGAGTGAATGCAACTACATCATGACGTGTCTCTTTTTCAATTTCATAAATACGATCAATATCAAATGATGCATGCTCACGAATTTTTTTAACATCTTCTTTTGGAATATCGCCAAGCTCAGCCCATGCTTCACAAGCTAAAATCTCAACTTCTAACCACGCTTTAAATTTGTTCTCTTCCGTCCAAATTGCACCCATTTCTGGGCGTGTATAACGACTAATCATTTTTTTCCCTCCAACAGTTGTTCTTGATGGTCCCAAATATGCAAACTCTTCGCTTTTTCTAGAGCGACTTCAATATTATCATTTAAAATATTAACATGCCCCATTTTTCGCTGCGCTTTTGCTTCTTCTTTTCCATACAAGTGTAAATAGCACCCGGTTAATCTATTCACTTGTCTTAGGACCCCTTCTATATGTTCGCCTAAAATGTTTACCATGACAACTGGTTTTAACAAATTTGTTTCTCCAAGAGGTAAATTACAGATTGCTCGAATATGTTGACCAAACTGACTCGTTTCACATGCATCCTGTGTATAGTGTCCTGAATTGTGAGGTCTTGGCGCTAATTCATTAATGTAAATCTCACCATCAGCTGTAGCAAACATCTCTACCGCTAGTGTTCCCACAAGTTCTAGTTCATCCGCGAGCACTTTTGCATAAGCAATTGCTTTTTGAGAAAGTTCTTCTGTAATGCGAGCTGGAACGATAGATTCATGCAAAATGTTATTTACATGAATATTTTCCGCTACCGGAAATACTTTCGTTTCACCACTTACACTACGAATGACAATAACTGATACTTCTTTTTCAAAAGGCACCCATTTCTCTAAAATACACTCTGCTGCATTTGCAAGCTCTCGCGCCTTATCAACGTCAGCTTCACTTCTTAAAACAACTTGCCCTTTCCCATCATATCCACCTGTCGTTGTTTTTAAGACGGAAGGATATGATAACTCGGCGATTGCTTCAGTAAGCTGCTCTTGCGTTTGAACCAATCTATACGTTGCTACTGGTAATCCCGCTTTTTCAATTGCATTCTTTTCTGTAAAACGATTTTGCGTTTTACTTAACAACTGACTGCCTTGCGGTAAGTAAGCATGTTTTTCTAGCCATTGTAAACATCTATAATCAATATTCTCAAATTCATATGTGACGACATCACTGATCTCTGCTAAATGCTGAATTGCTTTTAAATCGTCATATGATGCAACAATTTCAATATCAGCAACTTGCGCACATGGTGAATTTTTTGTAGGATCTAAAACAGCAATTTTATATCCCATCTCCTTAGCAGCCAGTGCCATCATTCTTCCTAGCTGGCCGCCTCCAATAATGCCGATTGTTTTTCCAGGTAAAATGATTCTCGTCATACTAGCTCACTACCTTCGCGCACATCTTTTTCAATTGCTTCTCTTCTCAATTCTAATGCATCATGTATATCATCATGGAATGATCCAAGTATTTGTGCAGCAAGTAAACCAGCATTTGTTGAACCAGCCTTACCAATTGCAACAGTTGCAACCGGAACCCCTCCTGGCATTTGGACGATGGATAATAATGAATCTAAGCCGTTTAACGCTTTTGATTGAACTGGAACTCCGATTACAGGAAGATTCGTCTTCGCTGCAACCATTCCTGGTAAATGCGCTGCTCCACCAGCTCCAGCAATAATAACTTTCAATCCACGTTCACGAGCCGTTTCTGCATATTCAAACATATAATCCGGAGTCCGATGAGCTGATACAACTTTTTTCTCATACGGTATATTTAATTCATCTAAAATGTCACAAGCATATTTCATTGTTTCCCAGTCTGACGTGCTTCCCATTATGACTCCAACTAGTGATTTCATATTAGAATCCCCCCGATTCAAATAAAAAAAGCCTGAAATAGAACAGTTTCTCTTTTACTATGAGAGAAAGTGCTCTACTCAGGCATACGTATCCCTTGTGAATAGAAAAATACCGAGTGACTTTCCCTCATAGTCTAACGAATAACGGTCGTTAGGTAGAGACTTGCAGGCCATATCCCCGCGATTATATGAGGTCTTATATATTATTCTTTCTATGGCTATATTAACAATATTTCATAAACAATGTCAACAAATAATCGAATGTTTTTTTATTACTTACCAATAACGTTCGTGTTTTAGTTATATTCAAAAGAATAATTGTAACTATATGCAAGAAGGATAAGAAATTAGAACATATATTTCTAGAAATCTATCTTACATATAATCGTTTATATTCATTTTATAAGGAGAACAATAACAAAAAAACAACTACACTCTTTCTCATTTATTCTTTTGTATCGCAGTTATTGCTGTAATGATCAAATACTCCTTTATATCACATCACACTTTTTTTTAACGTTTCCTATCATAAGGATTATTTTAAGAGCACTCGGAAAACCTGAAAAACAAAAAATCATTGCTATTACTTTGAATAGCCTTATTTTCATTCTTTTTTCTTCTTTAAGGTTATATAAAAATAAACACAAAAAAAACCTAAGTCGATTCGACTTAGGTTTTTGCTTGGCGATGTCCTACTCTCACAGGGACAAGGTCCCAACTACCATCGGCGCTAGAGAGCTTAACTTCCGTGTTCGGTATGGGAACGGGTGTGACCTCTCT
>NZ_JAKUHE010000017.1:0-90404 GCF_022664315.1 Bacillus cereus group sp. BfR-BA-01309 | reverse complement strand
CACCCGTTCCCATACCGAACACGGAAGTTAAGCTCTCTAGCGCCGATGGTAGTTGGGACCTTGTCCCTGTGAGAGTAGGACGTTGCCAGGCTTGTATTATTCCGCAGTAGCTCAGCGGTAGAGCTATCGGCTGTTAACCGATCGGTCGTAGGTTCGATTCCTACCTGCGGAGCCATTATGCTTCCATAGCTCAGCTGGTAGAGTACTTCCATGGTAAGGAAGAGGTCACCGGTTCAAGCCCGGTTGGAAGCTTGGAAAAAGTTTTAAATTTTTGGCCCGTTGGTCAAGTGGTTAAGACACCGCCCTTTCACGGCGGTAACACGGGTTCGAATCCCGTACGGGTCACCACTTTTGGAGGATTAGCTCAGCTGGGAGAGCACCTGCCTTACAAGCAGGGGGTCGGCGGTTCGATCCCGTCATCCTCCACCATATATATTTTAAATGTCGGAGGGGTAGCGAAGTGGCTAAACGCGGCGGACTGTAAATCCGCTCCTTCGGGTTCGGCAGTTCGAATCTGCCCCCCTCCACCATTTTCTTTAAAATAACCTGAGAGGGTTTATTTTTTTGAAAAGATAACCATACTAGTAAATATTAATGGGCTATAGCCAAGCGGTAAGGCAACGGACTTTGACTCCGTCATGCGCTGGTTCGAATCCAGCTAGCCCAGCCATTTACGAGCCATTAGCTCAGTTGGTAGAGCATCTGACTTTTAATCAGAGGGTCGAAGGTTCGAATCCTTCATGGCTCACCATTTTCGCGGAAGTAGTTCAGTGGTAGAATACAACCTTGCCAAGGTTGGGGTCGCGGGTTCGAATCCCGTCTTCCGCTTTATTACTAAGGGGCCTTAGCTCAGCTGGGAGAGCGCCTGCCTTGCACGCAGGAGGTCAGCGGTTCGATCCCGCTAGGCTCCATCTAATAGAGAAGCTTACATCATATGATGTAAGCTTTTTTTGTGTTTAAAAAGACAACTTTCATATTTGTCATTTAAAATGGAGAAAACGCGAAAATAAAGGGTGGAGATAATTGTGAAAGTTGTTATTGCATCTGATTCATATAAAGAAAGCTTAAAAGCTATAGAAGTATGTGAAGCTATTGAAAGAGGTTTTGGAGCAATTTTTCCTAAAGCAGAGTACATAAAAATACCAATTGGAGATGGAGGGGAAGGAACGGTTGATTCACTTGTAGATGCTACAGAGGGAAGGATTATATCACTTCATGTGACAGGGCCACTTAGAGAACGTGTACAAGCCTTTTACGGTATGTCTAAAGATAAAAAGACAGCGTTTATTGAAATGGCAGCAGCATCAGGATTACAACATGTTCCGGTTAAAAAGCGAAATCCACTTATTACAACGACTAAAGGAACTGGAGAGCTTATACTACATGCGCTAGACGAAGGAGCTGAGCAAATTATTTTAGGACTTGGCGGAAGTGCTACAAATGATGGCGGAGCAGGTATGTTGTCAGCTTTAGGAGTCAGGTTTATAAATGGAAAAGGGGAAGTAATAGAGCCATCTGGAGGAACGTTACATTCGATTGTCGCTATTGATTTTTCAAGCTTGGATTCACGCTTAACGCATATAAAGATAGAAGCAGCATGTGATGTAGATAATCCGTTAGTTGGAATAAGGGGAGCATCTTTCGTATTTGGGAGGCAAAAGGGTGCGAATGCAGAGATGATGAAAGAGCTGGATGAGAATTTAAAGCATTATGCGAATATCCTTAAACAATACTTATCTTGCGACGTATCTAAAATGCCTGGCGCAGGAGCTGCAGGAGGAATGGGAGCAGCTGTTATTGCAGTGTTAAAGGGAAGCTTGCGGAGAGGAATTGAAATTGTATTAGACTATACAAATTTTGATAAGCATATAGAAGGTGCAGATTTAATTATAACTGGTGAAGGGAGAATAGATGAACAAACAGCATATGGAAAGGCCCCTGTAGGTGTTGCGGAGCGTGCAAAGCATTTTCATATTCCTGTCATTGCTATTGGAGGATCTGTATCTCCGAATTATCCAGCTGTTCACGAAAAAGGAATCGATGCAGTATTTAGTATTACAGCAAGTCCGATGACATTAGAAGAGGCATATAAAGTAGCGGAAGAGAATATCGAAATGACAGCAAAGAATATTGCCGCAGTATGGAAAATAGCATCAGAAAAACACTTCTAAATGTAGGAGTGTTTTTTATTATTATCTAATAATAATGATGGTAGTTGTTTCATTAGGTTAACTTTATACATAGAATAGTCTTAACATTTGGATTTTAAAGCGGATATAAGTGAATAATTTGTATATCCATACAGAAAAATGTCGAGTTGAGTCAGACTATATAAAAGATTTAAAATATTTAGTGAAGGCACAAAAGGGGGATACTATCTATGAAAAAAGAAATTTCGGTTATTGGAGTTCCAATGGATTTAGGACAGATGCGTCGCGGAGTTGATATGGGGCCGAGCGCAATCCGTTATGCAGGCGTAATTGAAAGAATTGAAGAAATTGGATATGACGTTAAAGATATAGGAGATATATGTATAGAGAGAGAAAAAGAAGTAGATGTAAATACAAGCTTAAGAAACCTTACACAAGTTGCAACTGTTTGTAACGAATTAGCAAGTAAGGTGGATCATATTATAGAAGAAGGACGTTTTCCACTTGTATTAGGTGGCGATCATAGTATCGCTATTGGTACATTAGCTGGTGTTGCGAAACATTATAAAAACTTAGGTGTTATTTGGTATGATGCACATGGTGATTTAAATACAGAAGAAACTTCACCATCTGGAAATATTCATGGTATGTCACTTGCAGCAAGTTTAGGGTATGGGCATCAAACGCTTGTAGATTTATACGGGGCATATCCAAAGGTGAGAAAAGAGAACGTTGTAATTATTGGTGCACGTGCATTAGATGAAGGAGAAAAAGACTTTATTCGCAATGAAGGTATTAAAGTATTCTCAATGCACGAGATTGATCGTATGGGTATGACAGCTGTTATGGAAGAAACTATCGCGTATTTATCTCATACTGATGGTGTGCATTTATCATTAGATTTAGATGGCCTTGACCCACATGATGCACCAGGAGTTGGAACGCCTGTAATTGGTGGCCTATCTTATCGTGAAAGCCATTTAGCAATGGAAATGTTAGCGGAAGCTGATATTGTTACATCAGCTGAGTTTGTTGAAGTAAATACTATTTTAGATGAGCGAAATAGAACGGCAACAACAGCAGTTGCTTTAATGGGTTCTTTATTCGGTGAAAAACTAAAGTAAATGTAAGAAAAGCAACTGAGAAGTTGCTTTTTTTATTTGAAAATAAGCGTATAATAATGATTTATATTATACTGTACGATAATAATGTTTGACATCTTACCAATTTAGACTAAAGGGGGTTGTTTGTAATTGTTGTTTGTTTCATGTATGGTATAATTAACTAGTTGTTGGAAATACATACAGATAGAGCATAAAACAATATTTCAATATATGGATAGAATTGCTCGTAAGTAGGAGGAAGGGTTAGCATGCCTTTTGAAGATACGACCATTTTGAAATATCTTAGTACGGTATTAGATATTGCCGTTGTATGGTTTATTATATATAAGCTAATTCTCATAATCCGAGGGACGAAAGCTGTTCAACTTTTAAAAGGGATTACAGTTATTATTGTCGTTCGGATGATCAGTATTTTCCTTGAATTGCATACGCTTTATTGGCTGACTGAGCAAGTATTAACGTGGGGATTTTTAGCCGTTATTATTATTTTTCAGCCAGAATTGCGAAGGGCACTTGAGCAGCTAGGACGCGGGAGTTTGTTTTCGCGTGTTGGAACTCATGAGGATGATGAACCTGAAATCGTTGCAACAGCGATAGCGAAAGCAACGGAATATATGGGAAAACGTAGAATAGGTGCATTAATTACTTTGTCTAAAGAGACCGGTATGGGTGATTATGTGGAAACAGGTATTCCGCTAAATGCAAATGTATCATCGGAATTACTCATTAATATTTTCATTCCTAATACACCTCTTCATGATGGAGCAGTTATTATGCAAGGAAGTACCATTAAAGCAGCAGCTTGTTATCTTCCGTTATCGGAAAGTCCTTTTATCTCTAAGGAGTTAGGAACTAGACATCGTGCTGCAATGGGAGTTAGTGAAGTTACTGATAGTATTACAGTAGTTGTGTCGGAAGAAACAGGTCAAATTTCTTTAACGAAAAATGGTAAGTTGCATCGTGATTTGAAGACAGAACAATTGAAAGATATGTTGTTAGCTGAATTTAGTGCGAGCGAAAAAACGACTTCTTCGTCTTTATGGAATTGGAGGAGAAAGCGTCATGGATAAGTTAATGGAGAATCATTGGTTCTTAAAGGGGATCTCATTACTATTGGCGTGTATGCTTTTTATGTCAGCGACTTTAACTGAAAAAAATACGACATCGGGGATACTACCTTTTGCAAATGATGCGAAAGAAACATTAACTAATTATGCTATTACCCTTAAGTATGATGAAGATAAATATATTGTAAGTGGTATTCCGGCAGAGGGCGTTAAGGTAAAGTTAGAGGGCCCAAAAGCAGCAGTTGCTACAGCAAAAGCGAAAAAACAATTTGATATACCAGTTGATTTGAGAGATAGCGAAAAAGGAACTTATGAAGTTTCTTTAAAAACGAACGGCCTTCCAGATGATGTGAAAGGAACAGTTCAGCCATCAACAATTAAAATTACGCTACATGAAAAAGCGAGAAAATACGTTCATGTAGACTTAAAGTTATCAAATGAGGATCAAATGCCAGCGGGTTCTACTCTCGAAAAATCAAACATTAAACCTGATACTGTCGAGGTAGTTGGGACGAAAGAAGAAATTGAAAGTATTTCATCTGCAAAGGCTTATATTGATTTAAAAGGTGTTAATAAAACTGTTACAAAAACAGCCGAAGTTACATTATACAATAAAGAAGGAAAACGTTTAAATGTAAGAACGAGTCCATCTAAAATTAGTGTAACATTGAATGTGGCGACGCAAGCTACGGCCAATAATACTGAAAAAACTGTTCCTGTAACGTATACAAAAAAGGGGAGTTTACCAGAAGGATTGGCCGTTACAAATATTAGCGTTGAGCCGAGTGAAGTAACGATAGCAGGTCCAAAAGATATATTGGACAATATACAATCGATAGAGGGGGTCGAAGTAGATCTTAGTCAATTGACAGAGTCTACAACATTCGATACCTCTGTTTTATTGCCAAAGGGTGTAACAAGTGCAAAACCGAATCAAGTGAAGGTTTCAGTAGGCGTGCAAAAAGCAAAACAAACGAAAACAAGAACGATTGATGGTATATCAATTCAAAAAAATGGACTTTCTAAAGATGTTACGGCTCAGCTACTTTCGCCGCAAGATGGGAAGATAAGCGTTGATATTTCAGGAGAAACAAGTATAGTAGATAAAATAACAGCTGCTCAAATAACAGCAGCGATTAATCTGCAAAATGTAACTCCGGGGACGAAGGATGTTTCTATTCAAGTAAGCGGTCCTGGTAATATTTCAATAGAGCCAAAGCAAAAAAGTGCTAAAGTAACAATTGTGAAGAAAGAAAATCCAGATAAAGAAGTACAGGGTAACGGTGAAAAACCAGATTCAAATAATAACCAAGATAATCAAGCTGAAAAACCAAAAAATCCTGAACCTGAACAGAAGCCTAAGCCTGACACGGAACAGGGACAAAATAAAGATAAAGAAAAAGATAAAGATAAAGAAACTAGTCAAGAGCCAACAGTAGATAATCAAAAAGAGCTAGAAAAAGGAGCGAATCATAATGGGTAAATATTTTGGTACAGATGGAGTACGTGGGGTTGCGAACCAGGAGTTAACACCTGAATTAGCGTTCAAAATTGGACGTTTTGGTGGTTATGTATTAACAAAAGATACAGATCGTCCAAAAGTAATTATTGGCCGTGATACACGTATATCAGGACATATGTTAGAAGGAGCTTTAGTAGCGGGTCTATTATCAACTGGAGCAGAAGTAATGCGCCTTGGTGTTATTTCTACACCAGGTGTTGCTTATTTAACAAAAGCGTTAGATGCACAAGCGGGTGTTATGATTTCTGCATCTCATAATCCAGTACAGGATAACGGAATCAAATTCTTCGGTTCTGATGGTTTTAAATTAACAGATGAGCAAGAGGCAGAAATTGAAGCTTTATTAGACAAAGAAGTTGATGAGTTACCACGTCCAACAGGTACGAATCTTGGACAAGTGAGTGATTATTTTGAAGGCGGACAAAAATATTTACAATATATTAAACAAACTGTAGAGGAAGATTTCTCTGGTTTACATATCGCTTTAGATTGTGCGCATGGTGCTACGTCTTCTTTAGCTCCATACTTATTTGCGGATTTAGAGGCTGATATTTCAACAATGGGAACTTCACCAAATGGTATGAATATTAACGATGGAGTAGGTTCTACACATCCAGAAGTATTAGCTAAATTAGTAAAAGACAAAGGCGCTGATATCGGTCTTGCTTTTGATGGTGATGGTGACCGTCTAATCGCTGTAGATGAAAAAGGAAACATCGTTGATGGCGATCAAATTATGTTTATTTGTGCGAAGTACATGAAAGAAACTGGTCAATTAAAGCATAATACAGTCGTTTCAACTGTTATGAGTAACTTAGGTTTCTACAAAGCACTTGAAGCTAACAATATTACAAGTGATAAAACAGCAGTTGGTGACCGCTACGTAATGGAAGAGATGAAGCGTGGTGGATATAACCTGGGTGGAGAACAATCAGGTCATATTATCTTACTTGATTACATTACAACTGGTGATGGAATGTTAAGTGCACTTCAACTTGTAAACATCATGAAAATGACGAAAAAACCATTATCTGAGCTTGCAGGAGAAATGACGAAGTTCCCGCAATTACTAGTAAATGTTCGTGTAACAGATAAAAAACTAGCATTAGAAAATGAAAAAATTAAAGACATTATTCGTGTTGTAGAGGAAGAAATGAACGGTGATGGCCGCATTCTTGTTCGTCCATCTGGAACAGAGCCACTTATTCGTGTAATGGCAGAAGCACCAACACAAGAAGTTTGTGACGCATATGTACATCGTATTGTAGAAGTTGTGAAAGCTGAAGTTGGCGCTGAATAATTCAATAAACATATGAAAAAGGAGCACAATAAGTGCTCCTTTTTCATATGTTTTATAGACGATGAAAAAAATTTCATTGACGGTTTATCCATGTTTGTTATAAGATGGTCTTGTTCTTTTTCTCAAAGGAAATATTGTAAATTATAGAAGCGCCAGAACTACAAGTAGTGTAGTTGACGAGGTGGAGTTTATCGAGATTTCGGCGGATGACTCCCGGTTGTTCATCACAACCGCAAGCTTTTACTTAAATCATTAAGGTGACTTAGTGGACAAAGGTGAAAGTGTGATGAGAGAAAAGGAACGGATACAAACTAGCTGTATAAGTATATACGGACTTAAACCCAATCGAGAGGAAGGTGAAAGCCGTTACAAGCTTACAGGGCTAGCAATATGTAATCCGTTTTTTTTAGTATAAATAAAAATGGTATCGGACTATGTCGTTACATGTTCGCAGAGCAATGTAAGCATTTGTAACGGCGACTAAACATGTGTGGAATCGTAGGATTTATTGGAGAACAAGATGCAAAGGAAATTTTATTAAAAGGTTTAGAAAAGCTAGAATATCGTGGATATGATTCAGCAGGTATTGCAGTACAAGCAGAGAACGGTGTTGTTGTATACAAAGAAAAAGGCCGTATTGCAAAACTTCGCGAAATCGTAGATGAGAACGTAGCAGCAAGCGTGGGAATCGGTCACACACGCTGGGCTACACATGGTGTTCCAAGCAAAGTAAACGCGCATCCGCATCAAAGTACATCAAAACGCTTTACACTAGTTCATAACGGTGTAATTGAAAACTATGAATTAGTGAAAAAAGAATATTTACAAGATGTAACGTTCGTAAGTGAAACTGATACAGAGATTATCGTACAGCTTATGGAACAACAAGTGAGCACAGGACTAAGTGTAGAAGAAGCGTTCCGTAATACGCTATCTCTTTTACATGGCTCTTATGCAATCGGATTACTTGATGCTGAAAATCCAAACATGATTTATGTTGCTAAAAACAAAAGCCCGCTATTAGTAGGTGTTGGTGACAACTTTAATGTTGTGGCGAGCGACGCTATGGCGATGTTACAAGTTACAGATCAATTTATTGAGTTAATGGATAAAGAAATCGTAATCGTAACAAAAGAAAGTATTACAATTAAAAACTTACAAGGTGAAACGATTGAACGTGCACCGTTTACAGCGGAATTAGACGCAAGTGATATTGAAAAAGGAACATACCCTCATTTCATGCTTAAAGAAATCGATGAGCAACCACTTGTAATCCGTAATATAATTCAAAAGTATCAAGATGAAAATGGCGAAATTGAATTAAATCAAGACATCCGCAATGCGATTTTAGATAGCGATCGTGTTTACATCATTGCATGTGGAACGAGTTATCATGCAGGTCTTGTTGGAAAACAATTTATCGAGAAGTTTGCAAAAATGCCAGTTGAAGTGCATGTAGCAAGTGAATTCTCTTATAACATGCCATTATTAACAGAAAGACCATTCTTCATTTACATTTCACAAAGCGGTGAAACAGCTGATAGCCGTGCAGTACTTGTACAAACAAATGAAATGGGTCATAAAGCATTAACGATTACAAACGTACCTGGTTCTACGCTTTCTCGTGAAGCTGATTACACACTTCCGTTATACGCGGGACCAGAAATCGCAGTTGCATCAACGAAAGCTTACACAGCACAGCTTGCAGTACTTTCAATTTTAGCTGCGGACATTGCTAAAGCAAAAGGTGAAGTTCTTGATTTCGATTTAACACACGAATTAGGACTTGTAGCAAATGCAATGATAGAACTTTGTGATCAAAAAGAAGAAATGGACGCATTAGCAAAACAATTTTTAGCAACAACGCGTAACTGTTTCTTCATCGGACGTAGCGTAGACTTCTACGTAGGATTAGAAGGTGCGTTAAAGCTAAAAGAAATTTCTTACATCCAAGCAGAAGGATTTGCTGGAGGAGAATTAAAACACGGTACAATCGCCTTAATCGAAAACGGTACACCAGTTATCGCACTTGCTACACAAGAGCACGTAAACCTTGGAATTCGTGGTAACGTGAAAGAAGTAGTAGCACGCGGAGCTAACCCATGTATCATCTCAATGAAAGGCTTAGAAATGGAAGGTGACAGCTTCGTATTACCAGCTGTACACGAAGCACTAGCACCGCTAGTAGCAGTTATTCCATTCCAACTTATTTCATACTACGCAGCACTTCACCGCGAGTGTGACGTTGATAAGCCACGTAACTTAGCTAAGTCTGTTACTGTTGAGTAGGAGATTGGTAGGTTAATAAATATATGAATCGGTACCCCTTTAGATAGTGTATCTAAAGGGGTATTTTTTATTGAAAAAGAAAATCTAAAATTGGTAGGTGGATAGAATCCTACTAATTAAAGTTTTGCTTTATCAGATTCGCTTTCATTTATCTGAATCTTCAGCTATTATTTTGGATATGGGTGAGCAATTTTCTTTATTACGACAAGAAGAGACGATAGATTCATGGACATTACAAGGGGGCTTATTATATGAAAGTGAAAGAAAAAACATATTTAAGTATAGAAGAGATTATTTCATTACCGGCCTTATCAAGTGCAAACATAAGTGATGATGGCAAAAACGTAGCATTTGTTAAGAAGACCGCTAACTGGAAAGGCAATACGTATAGAAATCATGTATGGATATATGAAAAGGATAAAGAGCAGAGTTACCCACTAACAGATGGGGATATAGATAGTACACATCCATTATGGTCTCCAGATTCTAAGATTATTGCATACCTTAGCCCAGGTGGTGACGGGGCTAATACAAATCAGATCTTTGTTAAGTCAATAGACGGTGGTAGTGAGGTTCAAATTACGAATGAGAAGGATGGAGTTAATACATTCAAATGGGAGCCTACTGGTAAAGGTTTTTATTATATTGCACAGTCAAAAGAATGTGAGGAAATAAAGAAACGTAAGGAACTATATGGAGATTTCCACCATGTAGGTAAGGAACATCGAAATAATTCTTTATACTACATTGAGATAGAAAAGGTAATACAAAATGATAAAGAGGAGCGCGAGATTAAAGGTGTTTATCAACTAACGGATGGTAAGGATTTTTATATACATAACTTTGATATTTCAAATGATGGGAAAAAGGTTGTATGTATGGCTACACCAAGCTTAAACGATTATATGAATGGTGAGCTCTACATATTAGATGTTGAAGCTGGAGAACTACAAAAAATGAATATAGATAAGTTGTTAGGAGCGAGCGTCTGCTTTTCTCCTGAGGGCAGCAAAATATGTTACGCAGCAAGCATAAGAGAGAAGGATTACTATAGAAATCATATACAAGATAATACATTAGAGATATATGATAGGAATACTGGAGAGGTAATTCAACCTTTAACAAACTTTGATAGTACGGTTATGCCATTACAGTGGACAGCTAAAGGGATTTTAATTAGATGGCAGGATAAAACGAATTACCGTATTGGCTTGCTATGTGAGGATGGCACTGTGGAAATGTTAAGCGAAACAGTAGATGGTTTTATAATGGATGCCTCTATAACAAGGGATGGTAATCATATAACATATACTAAGGCTATAACAAATGAAACCTTTGAAATCTATTTGGATGATAAAAAAATAACGAATGAAAATAGCTTTTTCGAAGGCAAGCTTAAAAGTAACAGGGAAATCATCTCATGGAGAAGTAGTGATGGTCTTGAAATAGAAGGTGTTCTATCAACTCCAGTAGAGTTTGATACAAATAAAAAATATCCCTTATTAGTAGTAATCCATGGTGGTCCGAATTGGGCGTCCTTTCCGATATTTTCAGACTGCTTCAATGAGAAATATCCGATTGAACAGTTCGTTGAAAAAGGCTTTATCGTTTTAGAACCAAACTATAGAGGAAGTTCTGGTTATGGTAATGAATTTTTAAAAGCAAACTATAGAAAACAAGGATTTGCTGATTATGATGATATTATATCTGGAGTGGATCAACTAGTAGAAAAAGGGATGGTAGATAAAGAGAGAGTAGGAGTTATGGGATGGAGTAACGGAGGATATATATCAGCTTTTTGTTCTACATGCAGCAGTAGATTTAAAGCTATTTCAGTTGGGGGCGGAATTACGAACTGGGGTACCCATTATGTAAATACAGATATCCCTTACTTTATTAGCATGTATTTAGGAAATACTCCATGGAATGATCCAGAGATATATAAGAAAACATCGCCAATGACATATATTAAATCAGCTTGTACGCCTACGATAATTCAACATGGAGAAAAGGATGTAAGAATTCCAACTACAAATGCATATGAACTATATGAAGGATTAAGAGAAATGGAAGTTGATACAGAATTAATTATATTTAAAGGAATGGCATATAGCTCGGATCAGCCAGGAATGAGAGTAGCTATTATGAGGCAGAACTTGATGTGGTTTTCACACTATATTCTTGGAGAAAGCATGAAAGGTTTTCGTACTATATAATGGATATATGTACAGGGTTTTTTCGTTGTAAACTGTATACAAACTATCATTGAAAAAATTTAAATGATTATAAGGAAAAGTAATTCGGAGGATTAATATGACAGAGAATAAAAATAAGTTATCTGTAGAACAACGTGAAGAACTATTAAAAGCATTACAAGCTCGTTTTGAGAAAAATATGAACCGCCATGAAGGTCTTGAATGGGCTAAAGTTGAAGCGAAGCTGGCTACTAATATTGAAAAATTATGGTCAATTAACGAAATGGAAGTAACTGGCGGTGAGCCGGATGTTGTTGGTTATGATGAAGAGAAGGACGAGTATACTTTCTGTGATTGTTCAAAGGAGAGTCCTAAGGGACGCAGAAGTTTTTGTTATGATCTTGAAGCGTTAGAGGCAAGAAAGAAACATAAACCAGAAAATAACGTTATTGATGTGGCAGCTGCTATGGGCATTGAATTATTAACGGAAGAACAATATCGGGAGTTGCAACAACTTGGGGATTTCGATATGAAATCATCAAGCTGGGTACAAACTCCTTCAGACATTCGAGAACTCGGTGGCGCTCTATTTTGCGATTATCGCTTCGGACACGTTTTCGTGTACCACAATGGAGCAGATTCATACTATGCTGCTAGAGGATTCCGCGGTTCGTTAAGAGTTTAAATTTGGAGTAAATAAGAAAAGAGCCTATACGTAGGCTCTTTTCTTATTTATATTTTAAAAGTAACTGTTACTACGCAGTTTTACTTAATTTATATGCTTCATGGTTGTTTTTACGGAAAAGTTTAGGGAAAACATAGCCATCTAATCCAATGCGTCCAGCGTTATGACCTGCAACTAAAATGAACATAGTTAAAATAAGTAGATTTGGGTTTACACTAACAGTTCCACTTAGTAAAAATGAAAGGTTCATTATAATTCCAAAGAATGCAGCAGTTTTTGTTAATCCGCCTAAAATTAAACCTAGACCTACTAAAATTTCTCCCCACTGAACTAAAAAGCTAAATAGGTCTGCGTTTGGAAGAACAAAGTGTTGAAGGAAGTCTGCCCACCAACTTTGTACGGCAGGGTGGTCACCCGATGCTTGAGCGATAGCGCCCTTTAGAAAACCACTTGCATCAAAAGATTGTCCGAAAACTTTACCTATCCCAGCAGCGAGCCATGCATATCCTATGTAAAATCTTAAAAATAATAATATGAAAGCAGCACGCTTATCAGTTCTTAAAAAATTGATAACCATTGAAATCCCTCCAATATTTTATTTACATGTTTATTATATATCCATTGTGAAAAGATTCACAATGGATAAAGTGTGAACAAAAATTGTGATTTTTCATTTGTACATAAAGTATTTGGAAATGTATTGTTTGGAGGGTGAATAATACATGAAAGGCATATAACAATCATATGTTATATGCCTTTTCTATTATATATTTAGTAATTTATTTAGGTAATGTAAATTTAACTTTTTTACCTTGTGAAATATCTTTAGCTTCTTTATTTCTCATAGGTCCTAACTCAATCTCAAAGCTTTTGTCTTTCCAAATCTTTTCATACTGCTCTTGATCTAAAATATATACTTGTAGTAACTCTCCAGATGTTCCTGTTTTAACTGCAGCGTTGTAGTCGTAATTTAGTAGCATACCTTCATTAATCGTATACTGTGTCCCATCATTCACTCTCAATGTAGAGCTTATAGGAGACAGTGAAACGTCTTGAGCATCTTTGTTATCAGGTTTGAATTTTACTGTTAATAGAACGAGACCGTTTTTAAAATTTGCAAAGCGTGGAGCTTCGACAGAATTTGGTGTGAATTGAGTGAATTGGTATCCGTCTAATGTAACATTAACAGCGCCTAATTCTTGGCTGTTATTAATACTTGATTTCTCTAATTTGACTGCTGAAGAATTAGATAAGCATTACATGGTAAATATTCGAGCGACTACGTTGTTAAGTAGTCAATTTGCCCGAGGGTTTGATAAGAAATCTGGTGTTAGAATTGTGAATATGACGTCGGGGCAATTTCAAGGGCCTATGGTTGGAGAACTGGCGTATGCAACAACGAAGGGAGCTATTGACGCTCTTACGAGTTCGTTGTCAGCTGAGGTAGCTCATTTAGGAATAACAGTGAATACAATTAACCCAGGTCCAACTAGTACAGGGTGGATGACTGAGGAGATAAAGCAAGGGTTAAAGCCGATGTTTCCTTTTGGTAGAATTGGTGAGCCAAGGGATGCAGCAAGACTCATTACATTTTTAGTAAGTGAAGCAGCGGAATGGATTACTGGACAAGTTATTCATTCTGAAGGTGGATTTAAAAGGTAAAAAGAAGGTATCTCACCTTGGTGAGATACCTTCTTTTTTAATCTTTCTTCAATCTTCTTGCAACACCATTTCCTAAAGACTGTAGCCCTTGAACGAGGATAATTAAAATAAAGACTGTTGCATACATTACTTCAGGTTCATAGCGTAAGTGTCCGAATCGATATGCTAAATCACCAAGGCCGCCAGCACCTACAAGTCCAGCCATTGCTGTTGCACCAATTAGACCGATTGTTGCAATTGTTAAGCCAAGTACAAGGGAGGGACGAGCTTCTTTCACCATAACGTGCCAAATAATTTTTATAGTAGAAACGCCCATCGCTTGGTAAGCTTCAATAACTCCACGATCCACTTCTAATAAAGCTGTCTCCATTAATCGTGCAATATAAGGAGCTGTGAATACGACAAGTGGCACGATAACACCTTGCACGCCAATAGATGTTCCCATTAGAAACTTTGTAAAAGGTAAAATGAAGAATAATAGAATGATAAATGGAAGAGAGCGAATGATATTAATAATTGTATTAAGAATTGGATAAATGATTTTATTTTCGTGCTGTCCACCAGGTCTCGTTAAAACAAGTGTAACGCCAAGTGGTAATGCAATAAGGATAGAGATGAATAGTGAAATAGATGTCATTTGAAATGTTTGAATGGTTGCTTCCCATATGACTTTACCCCATTCATCCAAAAAGGACTTGTTTCCCATAATCTGTTCTACCTCCTTCTACGATGATCCCTTGCTCTTGTAAAAATGATAAAGCGCGATCTACTTCATTTTTCTCACCCTGCATATGAATGATCAGTTTTCCATATGATTCATGCTTTAATTGTGTAATATTACCGGATAAAATATTTGGATACACTTGAAAACGTTTTGTAGCAACAGCTAATGCTGGCTCTCCTGAAGCAGTCCCTATAAAGGAGAGAGTTACAATTTCACCAGTAGTTTGTAGTTCTTTTTGTACTTCTCCTGGAATTTTCGCTGCGAATGCACTATTTACGAATTTCTTCGTTGTTACATGTTGTGGATTTGTAAATATATCCTTCACAGTCCCGCTTTCAACTACTGCTCCTTGTTCCATAACAGCAACTCGGTCACATATACGCTGGATGACATTCATTTCATGTGTAATTAATAAAATTGTAATCCCGATTTCTTCATTAATCTTTAGTAATAGGTCAAGAATAGAATCTGTTGTTTCTGGGTCTAAAGCACTCGTTGCTTCGTCGCTTAATAACACTTCCGGTTCATGTGATAGTGCACGTGCAATGGCAACGCGCTGCTTCTGGCCACCAGAAAGTTCACTCGGATAGGCATCTTTTCGATTAAAAAGATCGACAATACGTAAATACTTTTCTACCCTTTTTTCAATTTCAATTTTGGGAAGACCAGATAGACGTAACGGTAATGCGATATTTTCATAAACTGTCACAGTTTTAAGTAAGTTGAATCCTTGAAAAATCATCCCGATTTTTTGTCTCGATTTTGCTAGTTCTTTTGCTGATAAAGTTGTTAAGTCTTGGCCGTTTACAATGATATTTCCTGTCGTTGGT
The DNA here is from genome assembly GCF_022664315.1 of Bacillus cereus group sp. BfR-BA-01309. NCBI lineage: Bacteria > Bacillati > Bacillota > Bacilli > Caryophanales > Bacillaceae > Bacillus > Bacillus cereus group sp. BfR-BA-01309. The sequence continues at coordinate 74,856 of NZ_JAKUHE010000017.1, read as the reverse complement.
TTTTCTAATAAATTTACACATCGAATTAATGTACTTTTACCAGCACCACTATATCCAATGATTCCAAATACTTCGCCCTTTTTTACTTGAAGGGAAGTAGACTTAAGTGCTTCTACATTCCCTTTTTTTGTTGTAAATACTTTGGATACATTTTTTAATTCAATCATTATCGTCAGCTCCTACCAAGACGGTAAAACAGAACCATCAAATTTTTTCTCGATAAATTCTTTTACTTCTTTAGATTGATAAGCTTTCTTTAATTTATTTACAACAGCATCATCTTTATTTTCAGTACGAGCAACGACCCAGTTCACATATGGTGAATCTTTTCCTTCACGGAAGATAGAATCTTTCGCAGGGCTTAATTTTGCACCTAATGCAAAGTTTGTATTAATTGCAGCTGCTTTCACTTCACTTAGTTGTGTTGGTAATTGAGATGCCTCTAATTCAACAATCTTTAAATTTTTTGGATTTTCAATTACATCTTTCGCAGTTGCTTTTTCTGTCGCCTTTGGATCTACTTTTAAAACTCCTGCTTTTTCAAATAGCTTTAAAGCTCGAAGTTCATTCGTTGGATCATTTGGTACAGCGATTGCGTCGCCCTCTTTTAAGTCTTTTACATCCTTTAAGCTTTTAGAATATACGCCCATAGGGAATGTTACTGTTGAAAATACTTCCGTTAATTTCATATTGCGCTCAGCTTTAAATACGTCTAAATATGATTTCGTTTGATAGCTATTTACATCGAGGCTTTTTTCATCTAAGGATACGTTTGGTGCTACATAATCATTAAATACTTTTACATCGATTTCGAGTCCGTCTTTCGCTGCCACTTCTTTTACCTTTTCAAAAATTTGTTCATGCGGTCCGCCAGTTACACCGACAGTAATCTTTTTCTCATCTAATGCTTTTACCTCTTTATCTGAACCAGCGCTACATGCGCCTAATAATAATACCGCTCCGCTTACAATGCTCAATAATACTTTTTTCACCTATAATTCCCCCTCCATATACGTTCCAAAATAAAAAGCACCTCTCAAAATAAGAGAGGTGCCGAATAGACAAAATAGGTTCCTCTCTTATCTGCCAAAACGAAAACTCGTTTTGCAGGAATTAGCACCTTAGCTTATACGTCATAAGCTCGGTTGCCGGGCATCATCGGGCCAGTCCCTCCGCCACTCTTGATAAGAGTATGTGTATGTAGTTTTTTAATATGGTATTAATAGTAAATCTTACAAAAAGAATTGTCAATATTATTTTCTGAATATATTTTATTTTAAGGTAATCGAAACATTACCTTTCTTATGTCCCTTTTCCACATACAGATGGGCTTCAGCAATTTCTTCTAATCGGTAGGTTCTATCAATAACAGGTTTTAAATGTTCTGTTTCAGTTAGTTCTTTTAGTAGAATCATATCCTCCTTACTTACCTTCGCCATCATTCCATTAACAGATACATATTTTCCATTGGGTGTTAATGTATTTGTGCAAAGGGATTTTTTATACTTCCCAACTGCATCAAATATAATATCGTAGCGCTCGCGCCGCTTAGTAAAGTCTTCTTTCGCATAATCAATTACTGTATCAGCTCCTAAAGATTGAACGAGCTCAAAATTTGAATTACTACAAACAGCCGTAACGGTTGCACCGAAATATTTAGCAAGTTGTACAGCAGCTGTTCCTACTGATCCTGAGGCACCATATATGAGCACTTGTTTCCCTTTTTTTATACGGCCCTTTCTTAGGAAATGTAATGCTGAAGTTCCACCAAAAGGAATAACTGCCGCTTCTTCATACGTCACATTGGTAGGTTTTAATGTTATTAATCCACTTTCATGTACGCATGTGTACTCGGCATAACCACCGAGGTTTAGTTCTGTTAATGCAAAAATTGGATCACCTTTTTTAAATTGAGTTACATCTGTTCCTATGTCTTCGATTTCACCGGATAACTCTACGCCGAGTATAGGTTTTCTCGGTTTTCTGAAACCTAATATGATCCGCATAGGAATCCAAAATAAGAGAGGGCTATTAAAACCTCGTATTCTACAATCTCCAGTTGATACACTTGTTGCGTGAATTTTAACTAGTACTTCGTTCTTTTTAGGCGTAGGTTTCTCTATATTTCGAAGCTGAAGAACGTTAGGTGGTCCATACTGTGTGCAAATGATCGCCTTCATAATGACCTCCTGAAATGAGTTGTTGTTATTTACATCATATTTAAAACCTTCATTAAACATGTCGCTATATAGCGAATATAGATTAAAAATTGTATAGATTTCATAGGAAAAGAGGTGATATTATTTTGGGAAAGGGGGCGACATTATGAAAAAAATTATTTTTATTTCAAGTTTAGTGTTTGCAATCAGTCTAGGGGTAGGATGTAGTAATGAGAAAACAGCAAAGACGAATGAACCGAAAAAAGAATCAGTTCAAAAAGAAAAGGAATTAGCGGCGAAGGATGTTTTCAAGAAAACGAACGAAGCTTTTAAAAATGAAGAGCATGTAACGATGACATATGGTGTAGGAGTAAAAGCTGAGGGAACAGAGATGGATATATTAAAGGCTAAGATGCAATTAGAGCCAAAGACAAAGAATTCTCGTTCTGAAATGAATATTTCTGGTACAGATGTTGTAGTGTATACTGTGGATGGTAAAGTTGCTGGTGAGGTGAAAAACCCTAATACAGGAGAAGTTATAACCGTACCAGAGGAGCAATTAAACGCTGGTGGAATGAAAGCGACTCAAGATATTATAGATAAGTTAGAAGTACCGGAAGTAGTTTTAGATAAAATGAAGATGGAGAAAAGCGGAGATAAATATAAACTGAAATTTACATTAAAAGGGCAAGAAACAGAAAGTATGTTAACTAGCATGGATGAAACGCAGAAGAAAATGTTACAAGCACAAAAAGCGAAGATAGAAGAAGTGGATGCAGAATATATCATTACAAAAGATTTTAAATATGAATCAGCAAAGATAGACATGATTATGAGTAGTAATGGCAAGGATAAAGCACACATTATTACGAACGCAAAATATACGTCGTACGAAAAGTTTGACCCAATACAATTGCCAGCAGCAAAGTAACAGTTTTGATGAGGGGACCTAAAATAAGGGCCCCTTTTTTGTATACTTTCTTCTTAGGAAAATAGGTACAATATGAAGAGGAAAAACTGTAGAAGAGGAGAGTGTCATTTGAAAAAAAGAAAGATAGCGGTGGTCATTGTAGCTTATACAGTGTTGCTTGCAACATCTGTAAATACATATAAAGAGAAACTAAATCATCCCATTATGAGCGATGTAGGAAAGCTACTTCCAACGAAAATTAAACGTGTTGAAGATGCTGAGGATGAAGGTTCATTAAAACAGGTCGTGCAAGATGCAAATGTTGCTGGAGAGAAGATTTCTATTGCAGGTATGCAGCATAGCCAAGGCGGTCAGACGTATTATCCAAACGGTACGATGCTTGATATGAAAGGGTATAATAAAATACTAGAATTCGATGCGGAGAAGAAGAGGATTAGGGTGCAAAGTGGTGTCACATGGAATGACATTCAAAAGAAAATCAATCCATATGGTCTTGCGGTTCAAGTGATGCAATCTCAAAATATTTTTACTGTTGGTGGTTCATTAAGTGTAAATGTACATGGGCGTGATATTCGTCATGAGGCATTGATTGATACAGTAGAGTCGTTTAGGTTGTTAATGGCAGATGGTAAGGTGCGTAATGTAAGTAGAGAAGAAAATGCGGATCTGTTTCCGTATGTAATTGGGGGATATGGATTGTTTGGCGTGATTTTAGATGTGACGCTAAAGTTAACAGATGATGAATTGTATGAAGCGCATACGAAGGTACTAGATTATAAAGAGTACTCTTCATATTTTAAGAATAAAGTGCGAAGGGAAGAGAATATACGCATGCATTTAGCACGTATTTCTGTTGCCCCACATTCATTTTTAAAAGAAATGTATGTGACAGATTATGTATTAGCAAAAGATCAGCAGAGGTTGAAAGAATACAGCAAATTAAAAGAAGAAAATATTATAGCTGCGCCAAAATTTTTACTCGGTTTATCACGCTATAGTGATTGGGGAAAGGATACATTTTGGGATATACAAAGAAGTTATTTTGAACGTACAAATGGTAAGTATGAAACACGAAATAATGTAATGAGATCGGATAGTGCTTTTATGGAATACGATAATCCAAACCTGACCGAGATTTTACAGGAGTATTTCGTACCGATAGATAGTTTTGCAGCGTATATAGATGACTTGCGAAGTGTTTTGAATGAAGAGGAATTAAACCTTCTTAACATTACCATCCGCTATGTAGAAAAGAATGAAAATGCGGTACTATCTTATGCGAAAGATGATATGTTTGCGCTTGTGCTTTTAATTAATCAAGGGCGCTCAGAGGATGAAATAAAGAAAACAAAAGCGGTCATTCAGAAGATGATTGATGTCACTTTGAAGCATAATGGAAGTTATTATTTACCGTATTATTCTTATCCAGAAAAAGAGCAACTAAAGAAAGCATATCCTCGCATAGAAGAGTTCCTTCAGAAGAAGAAGGAAGTAGACCCAGAGGAACGGTTTGTGAATTTATTTTATAAGGAGTATAGCAAATGACATATAGAAGATTTGTAGCGTCACAAAGCATAATTATGATGGCGGGAAGTATGGTATTTCCTTTTTACATTCTATTGCTTCGGAATGTTGGGAATAGCTTCTCGCAGTTTGGCTGGGCGTATGGCTTATTTGCCTTAACTTCAGCACTTGTATATCCGGTAGTAGGAAAGGTGTCTGATCGAGTAGGTGATCGGAAATTATTAATTATATATGCTTGGTCCATGGCAATATTAATGCTTTGTTTCCCGATTGCCATGGAAGTCTGGCATGTGTACATTCTTCAAATTGTAATGGGGGTTTTAGGTGCTGTGCAGCGTAATACGGAGAAGACATCGTTAGCGCGAAAAGTTGTGCAAGAAAATGCTGGTTATGAGATTGGAAAATATCATGTGTGGACATCGATTGGAGGAGCAGTAGCAATTATTGCAACGGGATATTTAGTAGATTTCTTTACGATTGGTACCATTTTTTATATTGCATCTATCTTATATGTAGTAAGCGGCGTTGTATTAAGTAGTAAAAAAATATAACCGTTCCCATTTTTACCTGAATACCCTTTATTTGTTATACTAAAAGGGAAGACAAAAGAAAAGGGGACATTGCCTTTGATGAAATTTTTAATTTTAGCTATTCTCACTTTGTTTTTGATTCCATGGACAAGAAGCGGTAGTAAACTTCGAGCAGTGGATAAGAAAGGGGATGAGAAGGTTGTAAAGGGTAAGAAATCATCCATTTTAGTTATTCCTGTTTTATTTTGGATCGGTATTGCAATCTATGAATATCTTTGGCTAATTGATGATCGAGCAGATTCGATTCTTACTCATTATTCTGTTGCAGTAGCAATTTTAATTGGGCTTGTTTTATTTTCACAAGATCAAATAGGGAAATTAGAAGGTACGTTAAAAGGACTTCTAATGTTTGTTTTACTCGCAAGTTACGGCTATTTTGGTTATTTGCACGATATAGTAATCACGCAAAAAAAATATGATTCTGTTGTAAAGGTAGAGAAAGATATTTCAGAGCCATTTACTGAAAATGATCAGCCGTTTACAGTGCCGCCAAAGACAGCTGAGAATAAAATGAAAAAAGTATTTGGGGACATTCCGAAAGTGGCTTATTTTGAGCTAGGAGAATTAACACCACAAATGGTAAATGGTGAGGCTTTATATGTAGCACCAATTGAAGTTTCAGGATTTTTTAAAGCACGTAAAGCTGAGACAATTCCAGGGTACGTAACGATGTCAGGTACGAATCCTGATGCGGAAGCGAAACTGCATCTTGGTTATAAAATGAAATATGTGCCAAGCATGTTTTTTGGTAATAAATTAGAACGTGTCGTTCGAAAAGCAGAACCGGATTTAATTTTTAAAGGGAAACCTAAATTCGAAGTTGATGATAAAGGTAAACCGTATTATACAATGACGTATGGTGAATTTATCTCAGGAAGATCTGGATTTGAGGTAGAGGGCGTTGTAGTAGTAGATGCACAAACAGGTGAAGTGAAAAGATACGATAAAGGAAAGGCACCTAAATTTGTTGATGGTGTATTAAATCACGAGACCGCATCTACATTAAATACGTATTTCGGTAAATATATTCACGGATTTTGGAATACAAAATTCTCACAAACGGATATGAAGATTCCGACTGAGTGGGGAACGAAAGAAGGAGTTACACCAATCTTCGGTAAGGATGGAACGTTATATTACTTTACTGATTTCACCTCTCCGAAAGAGGGAGTAGATTCTGCACTAGGTTATTCGCTTATCGATGCGCGTACAGGTAAGTTGTATTACTATAACGGAAAAGAAGTGAAGGGAATTATGGATGGTTCAGCTGCTTCGGAAGTAGTGGATAATTCCTTTAAGAGAGAGAAATGGCATGGAACGATGCCGGTTATTTATAACGTGTATGGTAAACCTTCTTGGATTGTACCTGTTATTGATGACGGGGGATTAGTACGTGCTCATACAGTTATCTATGCTTCTAATGCGAAAGTATTTGCAACGGGTTCTACGCAAAAAGAAGCGCTTGAGAATTATAAAAATGCGCTGAGTGGAAGTGGGGATTCATTTAGACCAACTTCAAATGGTAAAGAGGCACAAAAAGAAGGCGTTGTACAACGTGTATATAAAGAAAAATCAGGTGAAAATACAATTGTGTACGTACTGTTAGAGAATGAACAAAAAGTATTTATGATACCTGTGAAGAAATTCCCATATGCTATGTTTACAGAAGTGGGAGATCCAATTCAAATCACATATTTAGATACAGGAGAGGCGATGTCTTCCGTATCCAAATTTGAAAATAGTAATTTGAAAAAGTAAAGCGATAGAAATTCTATCGCTTTTTTTACAGCATAAAACAGGAAAATGCACTATACTTGACGTATGTTTATGTTGTAACTATAATTGTTACGATTAAGTAGTTATAGGAAAGGGTGAACGGAAAAAGTGAATGGAGTTAATCAAGAAATATATAAACCTGTAAAGACAAATAGGTTATGGATGATTCTTGTACTAGGGACACTTACAGCGATTGGGCCATTATCTATTGATATGTATTTGCCTTCTTTACCGAAATTAACGGATGATTTACAAACAGGTGCATCCCTTGCACAGCTTACTTTAACAGCTTGTTTACTTGGGCTTTCAGTAGGACAATTATTTGTCGGTTCAATTAGTGATATTTACGGAAGGCGCAAACCTCTTATTATTGCTCTTATTATTTATGTTGCTTCTTCGTTACTTTGTGCTATTGCGCCATCTATTTGGAGTTTAGTGTTATTACGCTTCTTACAAGGAGCTTCAGGGTCAGCTGGGATTGTTATATCACGTGCAATGGTACGTGACATGTATTCAGGTTCTGAAATGACGAAGTTTTTCTCACTGCTCATGTTAGTAAACGGAGCAGCGCCTATTTTGGCACCGATTATTGGAGGACAATTGCTACAGTTTACAACATGGCGCGGTGTCTTCATCGTTCTTGGAGCAATTAGTGTATTCATGTTAATATCAGCTACTTTCGTATTACGTGAAACATTACCTCCTGAAGAAAGAGAAACAGGTGGTTTGTCAGGGACATTGGCGACGTACGGAAAACTGTTAAAGGATCGTTTGTTTATGGGATATGCATTGTCACAAGGACTAGTAACAGCGGCAATGTTTGCTTACATTTCAGGCTCACCATTTGTATTGCAGAATATATACGGAGCATCCCCACAGCAATTTAGCTTATTCTTTGCAATCAACGGTATCGGTATTATTATTGCTAGTCAGGTTACGGGCCGTTTAGCAGGGAAAGTGAATGAGAAAACGTTATTCGTTTCCGGTATTATTATCGCAGCTGTTGGTGGTCTATCGTTACTATTTACAATCGTATTAGGAATAGGACTAATCGGTGTTTTATGCTCGTTATTCCTTGTCGTATCAAGTGTCGGGGTTGTATCAACAACGGGGTTCTCATTAGCGATGAGAAATCAGAAACAAGCTGCAGGAACAGCATCAGCTTTATTAGGCTTATTACAGTTCATTTCAGGAGCACTTGTTGCACCGTTAGTAGGGATTGGTGGAAGCAATACCGCATTACCGATGGGTGTTGTAATAGCTCTTTGTGAAATTGGTGCTGTGCTATGTTATCTATTTATGGCCAGAAGAAGTGAGAAGCAGTTTGAACTGCAACAAAGACAAGATTTAGAGGCTTAATTTATAAAAAGAGCTGATTCAAACATGTGTTGAATCAGCTCTTTTTTCATTTCTTTGAAATAATTTATACAGTGTTGTAAGGTGAGGAAAAAATTATTTGCATAAAGTGACGATACTGTGACAAAAATGTTGGTGTGTATATTAAGATATCGTCTTAAGTGTAAAAAGTAGGGTGTTCTCGGTATAATAACAAGTGGAGATAAAAGAAACTATAATGAGTAATAGCTGTAGATAAAAGGAGAAGAAGAGATGAAGAAGGTTTTGGGTATTGCTGTAATGGGAAGTATGCTCCTTCTAGCAGGGTGTAATGGAAATAAAGATACGAAAGAGCCGAAAGAAAAGGTAGAGCAATCTACTGAACAAACAGAAGAGATAAAAGAATATCTTGCAGTACATGAAAAATACGATATAAAAATGAATAAAGAAATTAATAAAGCACTGCAGTTATTTGAAGTAGCAAAAGAAAAGGGCGGTAAGGAAATAACGAATGCTACATATAAAGAGGATGTGCAAAAGGTAACAACGAGCATGTTAGAAGATATCGATAATATACGTAAAGAAATTCGTGTTCCAAAGTCGAAAGAGCAAGAACATGAGGTATACGCTGGTTTCTTGAATGAATCGGAACAAGCGATGAAAAAATTACAGAAGCTAGCTAAAGAAGAAGACTCATCATTGATTCGTGATATAGAAATTAATTTTGCAACGGCATCGACATACTATAAACGTTTTCAAGCGGAAACGAAAAAATAACCTTGCACATGCAAGGTTATTTTTTCTTCTTACCGTCTCGGTCTTCAACCTCGGATACTAATACTTGCTGCTCTTCATGAAATATAGAAATGGTTTGCCAGGTAATAGTATCGAATGGATTATAAAAAGTTTGTAGAAGCCGAGGATGACAAGTAGAACGATTGTTAATGGTAATTCCGATAAAAGAATTAAAAACTGATTTTTCTAAATATATCCAATTTGATTGACTTTTCATTTTTTCAGAATTATAATTCGAAATATACAATTTGAACCAAATAATAATATAGCAATTTACTTATCCAGAGAGGTAGAGGGACTGGCCCTATGACACCTCAGCAGCGGGTTCTGTAACAGGAACACCGTGCTAATTCCAGCAAGCAAGTCTTGAAAGATAAGTGATGGGCCTTCGTTTATTAAGCCTTGATCTTATTTTTTAAGATCAAGGCTTTTTGTATTTTAAGAAGCGGAAAAGTAAGGAGAATAAATATGTCAATAAAACAAAGTAAATTCATTTGTTTAGGGGGTTATTGAAGTGTATGTTATTAAAAAACTATCGGTTATGGTGTTCACGCTATGGGTCATTACGACAGTAACATTTTTGATTATGCATATCATTCCTGGAGATCCATTTTCATCAGATGCGAAAATCTTCCCAGAGGAAGTAATACAAAATATGAGGGCGAAGTATCACCTTGATGAACCGTTATGGCATCAATATGTCGCTTACTTAGATGGTGTAGTTCATTTTGACTTTGGTGAATCAGTTCAATCGACGGGACAAGGCGTATCAGAAATTATAACGACAGGATTTGGTCCGTCAGCGATTATTGGTTTACAAGCACTGATCATTTCATTATTAGTCGGAATTGCAGCAGGTACATTTGCAGCTCTATATCATGGGAAAGTAATTGATTATAGTGTGAGCTTACTTGCGATTCTCGGTATTTCTATTCCAAGTTTTATTTTAGCACCATTATTTATACAAGTATTTGCTATACAGTTTGAACTGTTACCTGTTGCTTCTTGGGGCACATTCGAACATACAGTATTGCCATCCTTCGCATTAGCATTAGGGCCAATTGCGGTTATTACAAGATTTGTTCGCTCTAATATGATTGAAGTTTTGCAGAGTGATTATATTAAGCTAGCGAGAGCGAAAGGCATACCAATTAAAAACATTATTATAAGACATGCTCTTCGAAATGCGATTGTGCCAGTACTTACATTTGTTGGACCATTAATGGCTGGACTGTTAACAGGGACTTTCGTTATTGAAAAAATATTTTCCATTCCTGGTCTCGGGAAATATTTTGTAGACAGCATTTTTAACCGAGATTATCCGGTCATTATGGGAACAACCATTTTCTATAGTGCGCTATTAATTGCATGTATTTTTATTACAGATATTATTCATCGTATTGTTGATCCGCGTATTCGTTCTATTACATAAGGAGGGGGGACATTTAAATGGGAGCTTATGAAATCAATAACCAGTTATTAACGAATGAAGAGAAAAAAGAATTAACGATAAATAAAGAGCAGCAAACGATTAGCCGAAAGAAGGAAGTGTTTCGCAAGTTTATATCAAACCCTATAGCGGTTTTAGGAGCAGTGACGTTATTACTAATTATTATTTTCTCACTAATTGGCGAAAGTTTAACATCATTTACTGCGAGTGAACAAGTGAAAGAAGCAACTAATTTACCTCCTAGTAGCGAGCATTGGTTTGGAACCGATGATTTAGGAAGAGACATATGGGCGCGTACTTGGGCTGGTGGGAAAATCTCACTAACAGTTGGGTTGGTAGCAGCAGCTCTAGACATAGGGCTTGGTGTACTAATCGGAGGTTTTAGCGGATATGTAAGAGGGCGTAATCGCCTTGGAACGTTGATTGATGAGTGGATTGTACGAGGAATTGAAGTATTATACGGTATCCCATACTTATTAATTGTCATTTTACTACTAATCATTATGAAACCAGGACTTTTTACAATCATTATTGCCCTTGCATTAACAGGATGGATTGGAATGGCTCGTCTTATTCGAGCACAAGTACTGTCTTTAAAACAAAGAGAATTTGTTATCGCCGCAGAACGGTTAGGTACGTCTCATATGAAAATTATATATGGACATTTAATTCCGAACTTAACAGGGATTATTATCGTAAATTTATCATTTACAATTCCGGCAGCTATTTTCTCAGAATCATTTTTAAGCTTTATCGGACTCGGAGTGCAATCACCAGCGGCTAGTTGGGGAACGATGACGAACGATGCACTCGGGACATTGCTAAGCGGAGAGTGGTGGCAATTATTTTTCCCGGCAATCATGATTGCACTCATCATGTTCGCATTTAATGCAATTGGTGATGGTTTGCAAGATGCAATTGATCCAAAAATCGTAAAAAGGAATCGAAAGGAGAAAAAACATGGGACAGCTTTTATCTTTAGAAAACGTAACGTTAGCCGTTGAAAAAGAGAATAGTAAGCAAGCGATTGTGAAACATGTTTCCTTTTCTATTAACGAAGGTGAAATAGTTGCACTTGTAGGAGAAAGTGGCTCAGGAAAAAGTGTTACAGCACAATCTATTATCGGACTAAATCAAGAGTCTATTCATATCGATGATGGAAATATTTCTTTCCAATCTCAAGGATTAACGAATTTACAAGAATCAGAATGGAATCAAATTCGAGGGAAAGATATTTCCTTTATTTTTCAAGACCCTCTGTCCTCCTTAAATCCGACGATGAAAGTGGGAAGACAAATTACAGAAGTAATTTTGCAACATGAGAAAAAATCGAAAAGGGAAGCAAAAGAAATTGCGATTAACTTATTAAATGATTTAGGGATACATGAAGCAGAGAAACGTTTTGAACAGTACCCGCATCAATTAAGCGGAGGTATGAGACAACGTATTTGTTTAGCAATTGCATTTGCGTGTCACCCAAAGCTCGTTATTGCAGATGAGCCTACAACTGCATTAGATGTAACAATTCAAAAACAAATTATGGGGTTATTAAAAGAGCGAAAAGAAAAACAAAATACGAGTATTTTATTAATTACACATGATTTGGCACTTGTACGTGAAGTAGCGGATCGAGTAGTTGTGATGTACGGGGGACGTGTTGTTGAAAAAGGAACGATACAAGAAGTAATAGGTTCACCGAAGCACCCATATACGAAAAGCTTATTGCAAGCCATTCCGAATATGGATGATTCTGAAAAGGTGCTTAGGGCTATAGAGGGAACAACACCATCAATTGAAACGTTAAATAGCTTTGGGTGCCCATTTGTAAATAGATGCCCAGTAGCAATAAAAGAATGTATTCATCGTTTCCCTGATAGAACATCGTATTCTGAGGAACATAATTCACATTGTTGGCAACATGTTCTAGAGCATAACCAAGCGAAATCAAAAGAGAAGGTGAATGCCTCATGACTACAGATTTAATTACTGTAAAGAAAGTAACAAAAACGTATGGAAGTAAAAAGAAAGAAATAGCAGCGCTAAAAGAAATATCACTTTCTATCCCGAAAGGAACAGCACTTGGCATTATTGGAGAAAGTGGTTCAGGAAAAACAACACTTGGTAAGCTCATAGCTGGGATCGAGAGTCCAACGTCTGGTCAAATTGATTATAACGGTCAAGTTGTCCACAAGTTGAAGTCAGCTCATAAACGGGATTTCTTGCAGAAAGTACAGTTCATTTTTCAAGATTCAACAGCCGCATTAAATCCGCGCTGGAAAGTACGCGATAGTGTAACGGAAGGCTATATTTCATTCGGTTTAGGCGATAAAAGGCTGAAAGATAAAGTCGCAGGTGATGCACTAGAACGTGTTGGACTAGATAGACGATATATTGATCGTTACCCACACGAATTTAGCGGAGGGCAACGTCAACGAATTGCTATTGCAAGGGCGTTATTATGTGAGCCAGAGGTATTAATTCTTGATGAACCAATTTCTGCATTAGACGTTTCATTGCAAATTCAAGTTGTACATTTACTGCAAAAGATTCAAAAGGAGCAAGGGTATACATATTTATTTATCGCTCACGATTTGCCGATGGTTCACTATTTATGTGAAAAAGTGGCTGTCTTATATAAAGGAGAACTTGTTGAATTTGGAAATACGGATGAAGTATTCCGTAATCCACAACATTCTTATACAAAAACATTATTAGCATCAACACCAAAAATTTCGGGTTAGAGGAGAATGTAGGATGAAGAAGTTTTTATTATTTGTCATTATGACCGTATTAGCAATTACTTCTGTCGCTTGCGGTAAGAAAGAGGCGCAAAAGGCGAGTGCAGGTAAGGGAGAAGGGGATCGATTAGTAACGAATATTGGTAGCGATCCATATACACTCGATTCCGCTATTGCAACGGATAGCACATCAGGTTATGTAATTGGACATTTATTCTCAAGCTTATATACGCAAGATAGTGATGGGAAATATCAAAATGAGTTAGCAGAAAAAGAAGAAGTAAATGCGGATGGAACTGAATATACAATCCATTTAAAGAAAGATATTAAATGGTCAGATGGTTCTCCTATTACAGCAAATGATTTTGAATTTGCATGGAAGCGATTATTAAATCCGAAAACAGGCTCTATGAATGCGACAGAAATGTATTTTGTTAAAGGTGCAGAGGCATATAATACTGGAAAAGGTGAAGAAGGCCAAGTTGGTATTCAAGTCGTTGATCCTCAAACATTAAAGGTAACACTTGAGCACCCAGTTGCTTCTATTAAACAAAAATTAGCGAGTTCATTATTTATTCCATTATCTAAAAAATCAATTGATGATAACAACAAATTAAAAACAGATCCAAAAGAGTTAATTACAAATGGACCATTCACGTTAAAAGAATGGAAGCATAACCAAGCAATTACAGTACAAAAAAATAAAGAATACCATGATAAAAAGGTAACATTAAAAGAAATCGAGTTTCGAATTATTCCAGACTCTAAAACAGCGTATCAATTGTACAAATCAAAAGAATTAGATTTATTAAGTAGCTTACCACAAGAGATGATTGAGAAAGAAAAAGGGAATAAAGAATATAAACGTGTTGCGGGATTCTCATCTTATATTTACTCGTTTAACGTAGAAAAAGAGCCATTTACAAATGCGAAAGTACGTAAAGCATTTTCATTAGCAGTTGATCGTAAGTTTATCGTTGAAAAACTGTATAAGAATAATGCACAAGAAGCATATGCATTCGTACCAGAAGGAGCAAAAACACAAAGTGGTCGTGATTTCCGTAAAGAAAAAGGTGATTACGTAAAATTTGATACAACAGAAGCGAAAAAATTATTAGAAGAGGGTATGAAAGAACAAGGTTGGTCTACATTACCTGAAGTAACATTAAAATTCACTACAGATACACAGCATAAAAAAGTAGCAGAAGCAATGCAGGAAATGTTTAAGAAAAATCTTGGTGTAGATATTAAGTTAGAAAATAAAGAGTGGAAGAGTTACATCGATACATATAAGCAAAGTGATTTCCAATTAGCTTATATGGGATGGGGTGGTTCTTTATTAGACCCAATTACTAAACTAGATTTATATGCAGGTGATGGTCCGAATAACTATGCAAAATGGCATAATAAAGAATTTGACGCTTTAGTAAAAGAAGCAGAAGTTGAACAAAACGAAGATAAGCGTTTTGACTTATTGCATAAAGCAGAAGATATTATGTTTACAGATTCACCATTAATTCCAATTATATTCCCTTCTGATTCTTATTTACAAAAAGGATCAGTATCAGGTCTTCAATATTATGTGGGATCTAAACCGGATTTAAAATATGCAAAAATAAAGAAGTAGGCAACAGCCTACTTCTTTATTTTATTTCTCTTTTATATTCTTTTTTCGTTCCATCAGAGAAGACAACTTCTAAATCGAACTTTTGGTAGTCTTTATCAAGCTTGAACACGTTTACTACTTGATCGATTACTTCTTGGTCAGGAGTATCTTTATTAAATTTTAATTCTTGTAGAAGTGGGCTTAATTTTGTGATAGCCTCGTCTCCTGTTAATTTTACATCTGCTTTATGATCTTCAATTTTTGCTTCCATTTTCTTATCTGCTGCTACATTTTTATAGTCAGCTTCGTAGTCTTTCTTTGTATCTTGGTAGTCTGCCTTTAAATCGAATTCATTAAAGTCTAGTTTTAAATCAGCAGGAGCTTCATTCTTTGCCTCTTCTGTAGTCTTTTTATTAGAAGTTGTGTCTTCTTTTGCAGGAGCTTTACATCCTGTTAATGCAGGTACTAGCATAAGAGCTAATAAAACTGATAGTAAAATTCTCATTATAAATTCCTCCTTATGTAAATTCGTTCTATACAAGTTTTTCCCAAAATCATGTAATTATGTATGAGTTGAAAATAAATTATTACCCTATGGCGATAAGGGATAATCCGCAATTTAAATCAAAAATGATTTGTATGTATATGGTAAATTGAAGTTGTGAGGGGGTACTAACATGCATGAAGAATATAAAGAGATGATAAAAGAAGCAATCGAATATATAGAAGATCACTTGCATGAAGAGCTTACAACAGAAAGAGTGGCATCTCACAGTGCAGTATCGATGTACCATTTTCATCGCATCTTTCAAAGATATGTTGGGATGAGTGTAACGGATTATATTCGAAAGAGAAGGTTAACTCATGCTGCGCAAGTTTTGGTGTCAACGGAGAGAGCTGTTATTGATATTGCAGTGCAATATGGTTTTTCCTCACAAGAGGCATTTACGAGAGCTTTTAAAAGAATGTTTCAATTGCCACCAAAGAAATATCGAAAGTACTTTCAGTCATTTTATATAGAAAGAGAGGGTATTTCAATGCAAAAAGGTATACCGAAAGGATGGATCTTAAGTGGAAGTCATCCTGCTGAATATGAGATGGGTTTAGATTATGAAGTTGTCCATCAAGGAAAAGTATCTGCATACATAAAAGCAAAAGAGAATGTTACGCATGGAGGATTTTCAACATTAATGCAAATGTTCCGAGCAGATAAATATGTAGGTAAAAGATTACGTTTAACAGCGTTTATTAAGAGTGAGAATGTAAGAGATTGGGCAGGATTGTGGATGCGAGTAGATGGGAAAGATACAGAACCGCTCGCTATGGATAATATGCAAAATCGTCCAATTCAAAATACGAATAACTGGCAATCGTACTCGGTTGTATTAGATATAAAAGAAGGGGCGCTTGGTATTGCATTCGGTGTTTTATTATCAGGAGAAGGTTGTGTATGGCTAGATAGTATTCGATTTGATAAAGTAGATGAAAAAATTCCTTCAACAGATTTGGCAGAAAATTTTTATGAAACACTCTTAGAAGAGCCGGTGAATCTGCAATTTGAAGAAGTAGAAAAATAAAAAATAAGGAGAAAAGATATGCTCAAATATGTAAAACTAATAAGTATTAGCTTAGTAATATCGTCTTGTATTATGGGGATTAACTATTTAATTAGCTATCTTTGGTCAGGGCATGTACCTTCTTTGACGTGGCGAACATATTTGATGTTTATGTTTATATTTCTGATGAGTTTTAGTTCGATGCAAAAAGAAGGGGAAGAGGATTATTGACAATAGTCTTCTTTGCCTTTCTTTCATTAACACAAATGTTCATAACTGTTTTCGGAAATGCAGGTATGATCTTTAATATAATTTCACTTTCGCTACAACTTGTAAGTTCGGGTGTCATTGTACCACACGAGATGCTTTCTAAAACATATCAAACAATTGGCGAATTATTTCCCGCAACCTATGCAGCGAATGGCTATTATACAATAATATTTGGGGGAGTTAGTTTAGAGAAAAATATTATTTCATTATTAGTCATTATATTAGTTACACAATTGGTAGCAATGATTACTGTATCTATAAAAGGAATAGTAAAGGGAAGAAGCTCTGTAGTTAAAGAAGTATAAAGTAAAAAGGTATCCTTCAATTGGATACCTTTTTTTACTGGTACTTATTATTTTGCAACTTCTGTCCACTTGTAGTTAAATTCACCGCCGAAGTCAGTTGTTACAAGCCCTTTAATGAAAGAGCGTTGTAAGTAAGAACGACCTTGTTGGTATAAAGGAGCGACAGCGCCGTCTTGTAATAGGATTTTTTCAGCTTGCTTCATTGCTTCAAAGCGAGCTTTTTCATCGCCAGCTAAATCTGTTTTCACTTTATGGATTAGCTCATCATACTCTTTGTTAGAGTATTTATCGAAGTTATAAGCACTATCTGTTGTAAATAAATCTAAGAATGTAATTGGATCCGCGAAGTCAGGGCCCCAGCCATCAATACCGATTTCATAGTCACCACTTAATAGTAGTTTTAACTGTTGTTTACGTGGTTGTGGTTTTAATGTCACTGTTAATCCATCTAGATTCTTTTCTAGTTCACCTTTTAAATATTCACCAGTCTTTTTAGCTAAAGCATTATCACTTGTTAATAGTTCGATTGTTACTTTGTCAGTACCAAGTTCTTGTTTCGCTTTTTTCCAGTTTTCTTTCGCTGTTTTCACATCATCTTTGACTAGGTTTCCGTTTTCTTTACGGAAGTCGTTACCTTCTGGACTCTTTGCGAATTTCGCAGGAATCATTCCTTCAGCTGGAACAGCACCGTTATTTAAAATTGTTTCTACGTATGCTTTTTTATTCATTGCTCCGTTAATAGCAAGGCGTGCATGTTGATTTTTTAACGTTTCATTTTTTTGATTGAGTCGTAAGAATTGAATGCCAACTTCAGCACGGTCTTTGAAGTTTGGATCGCCCTTATATTTATCAACAAACTCCGCAGTTAAAGCAACGCGATCAATTTGTCCTGAATCATATAAGTTAACCTCTGTAGACTTATCTTTAACGACATTGAAGTTGATTTCCTCTAATTTTACAGTTTTAGCATCCCAATAGTTAGGGTTTTTCTTCAATTGGAAGCTTTGCTCGTGTTTCCAGTTATCTAATGTGAAAGCACCGTTGTAAATTAAATGATTTGTTTCTAAACCATATTTATCTCCTTGAGATTTTAAGTACTCTTCGTTAATTGGTAAGAATGTTGAGAATGTCGTTAAGCTTAAGAAGTAGGGAACAGGACGGTCTAGTTGTACTTCTAACGTTTTATCATCAAGAGCTTTGACTCCTAGTTGATCAATTGGCAATTGTTTCTGGCTTATTTGTTTTGCATTCTGTATATCGAAGAATAAGAATGCATATTCAGCTGCTGTATCAGGATTTACGGCACGTTGCCAAGCGAAGACGAAGTCCTTTGCTGTAACAGGAGTACCGTTTGACCATTTTGAATCACGCAGGTGGAATGTATATTTTGTTTTGTCGGGACTAACGTCAACCGACTCAGCAACGCCAGGAATCGGTTTGTTATCTTCTCCCATTGCATATAAACCTTCAAAAACATTTCGCATTACGCTCATGGATTCCCCATCCGTTGCTTTTGCAACATCCATTGTTGGAATTTCTGAAGCGAATGATAAGTTAATTGCCTGTTTATCAGGTGCTTTATCATTTGCTTTCGCTCCGCTTGCATGATCTTTATTCCCCCCACAAGCAGTTAGTAATAGACTTGCCCCTAAAACAGATGCAACAACAGGTACAACTTTTTTCTTCATTGTTCGTTCCTCCCTAAATGTGTTGTTCGTAACGTCGTAATGTCCACGTTTTGAAGTGTAGCTATAGAAGAAGAGAAAACCTATTACAGATATGTGTATGTAGGTAATCAGGTGTTCTATATGTATATACATGTTGAACTATAATCTATCGTTATATGTTTCAACGTAGTAGACGTTATATTTTGATGGTGAAATATTTCGTTTCTTTGATTATTTAGAATATTAACACTGGAAAGAACTATATGTCAATAATAAAAATAGATTGTTAATTTCTTAGAATAATATATTAAAAAAGCAGATTTCCTCGGATTAGGGAATCTGCTTTTCATATGTTTTGCTAAAAAAATAATTGGTATGGGGGAGAAATTTCAAATAAAGTGGCTTTTATTCCGCTATTTGCGGGCTACCGATAAAACCCCGATTGGTGCGGGTTAATAATTAGTGGGGATGAAGAAAACCCGACTAATTAAAGTTTCGCTTTATTTTTCAATTTTTGCCCATTTGAAGTTTAATTGACCTGCAAAGTCTACTTGCACAATTCCTTTCACATAAGAACGTTCTAAATAAGATTCGCCTTTTTGGTAAAGAGGAGCGATAACAGAGTCTTTAAATAATATTTTCTCGGATGCTAGTAATGCTTCCCAGCGAGCCTTTTCATCACCGGCTAAAGTTGTTTTTACTTTTGCTATTGTTTCATCAAACTCCTTATTAGAGTAATGATCTAAGTTGTAAGGGTTATTCGTTGTAAATAGCTCAAGGAATGTAATTGGATCCGCAAAGTCAGGGCTCCAGCCGTCAATTCCAATCTCGTAGTCACCTTTTAATAAAAGTGAAACTTGTTGTTTACGTGGTTGCGGCTTTATATTTACTGTTAAGCCATCTAAATTCTTTTCTAGTTGTCCTTTTAAGAATTCACCAGTTTTCTTTTCAAGGTCACCGTCACTTGTTAATAGCTCTAACGTTATTTTTTCAGACCCAAGTTCTTGTTTTGCCTTTTTCCATAATTCTTGAGCAGATTTTGTATCAACCTTTGTTAAATCGCCGTTTGCAGCACGGAAATCTTTTCCGTCAGGTCCCTTTGCAAAGTTTTTCGGCACGAGACTAGAGGTTGGTGTAGAGCCGTCATTTAATAACGTATTTACAAAGGATTTTCGATCAATTGTTTGATCGATTGCTTGGCGTGCAGAAACGTTTTGAAGTACTTTGTTTTGTTGATTCATACGTAAAAACTGTACTCCTACATTCGGACGCTCTTTAAAGTTAGCATCCTTTTTATATTTATCAACGAAGTCAGATGTTAGTTTGATACGGTCTAATTGTTTTGACTCGAATAAATTTACTTCTGTAGACTTTTCTTTTACGATGTTAAAGTTGATTTCTTCTAGTTTGACAGTATCTTTATCCCAATAGGTAGGATTTTTCTTGAATTTAAAGCTTTGCTCGTGCTTCCAATCGCTTAGTGTAAAAGCTCCGTTGTACAAAATTGTATTGTCTTCTAAAGCATATTTATCACCTTGTGCTTTAAAGAATTCCTCGTTAATTGGTAGAAATGTTGGGAACGCTGTTAAGCTTATAAAGTACGGAACAGGACGTTCTAATTCTACCTCAAACGTATGGTCATCAATTGCTTTTACACCAAGTTGATCGGCTGGAAGTTCTTTGTTGTTAATTTTTGTTGCATTTTTAATATCAAAGAATAGAAATGCATATTCAGAGGCTGTTGCTGGATCAACAGCTCTTTGCCAAGCAAAGACAAAGTCTTTTGCTGTAACAGGAGTGCCGTTTGACCATTTTGAATCTCGTAAATGGAATGTGTATTTCGTTTTATCGCCACTTACTTCATGAGATTTTGCAACACCAGGGACAGGTTTGTTACCTTCACCAAGATTATACAAACCTTCAAATACGTTTCTCATTACTTGACCAGAATCAGTATCTGTAGCACGAGCTGTATCCATTGTTCGTATTTCAGTAGGTGAAGATAAGTTTAAAACCTGTTTACTAGGCGCCTCGTCTTTTGCATTTGCTCCGCTTGCTTCGTTTTTATAACTACCGCAACCAGTTAATAAAATACTTACTCCTACAACTGATGCAATACCGGGTACAAACTTCTTTTTCATTTGATTTTCCTCCTAAATAATTAAGTTTGGATGATGATGAGGGAAATGAAAAATAAAAAATCCCTCTTTTCGTATTGAGAAAGAGGGATTTTTACGTACAAGTTATGCACCCGTATATAAACGAAGTCCCTCATTCTATCTTTCAAGCATAAAGCTTGCAGGAAGTGGCACAGTATTCAAAATGAACCTGCTGCCGAGGTTTCAAAGGGCCAGTCCCTCCACCTCTCTTGATACAATGAGTAAACGAATAAACTTTATTAATTTTTGTGTTTCTTTGATAATTCAAAATCTTACACCTTGGATAATGAAGTGTCAACCGAATGAAATATAGTTTAAATTTTCAGTTTTCTTCGACGGAAAAAACCACTGCATATAGCAGTGGTTTTTCTATTAGAAGTTAAAGTTATCTGGATCTGGACCAACGCGACGATCTTCATTTAGAGCTTGAATTGCTTTCATGTCATCAGCACTTAATTCAAAATCGAATATATTTGCATTTTCAATAATGCGATGTTCTTTAATAGATTTAGGGATTGTTACAACTTCGTTTTGTAGATCCCAGCGTAAAATAACTTGTGCAGTTGATTTATTATATTTTGTTGCAATGTCTTGTAATGTTGGGTTGTCTAGCAGTTGGCCTTGCATTAATGGTGACCAAGCTTCCAGTTGGATGTTATGTTCTTTACAGAAAGCATGCAGCTCTTCTTGTGCTAAACGTGGGTGATATTCCACTTGGTTGACCATTGGCTTAATTTCAGCAATTTCAAATACGTCTTGTAAGTGGTGAATATGGAAATTACTCACACCGATAGCGCGAACACGGCCGTCTTTATAAAGCTTTTCTAATGCTTTCCATGATTCAGTATATTTCCCTTTTACAGGCCAATGTACTAAATATAAATCTAAATATTCTAGGCCTAATTTCTCTAATGTAGTTTCAAATGCTTGAAGTGTTGTTTCATACCCTTGATCGCTATTCCACACTTTTGATGTAATAAATAATTCTTCACGTGAAACACCTGATTCACGGATCGCTTGTCCAACGCCTTCTTCGTTTTGATAAATTGCTGCAGTATCAATGCTGCGGTAGCCATTTTTAATTGCTGCTTTTACAGATTCAATTACTTCTGAACCATCTTCTACTTTAAAAACACCTAAACCGAACCAAGGCATTTTTACACCGTTATGTAATGTTGTATAGTCTTTTAAACTTGTTAAATTCATATTATTTCCCCCTAGCTTTTTTGTTTGTTGCTTCTACTGCTTTTTGAATTGCCTCTGAAAAATTATATTCATATAAAGCTTTGAGACCCTCAGCTGTGGAACCACCTGGTGTTGTTACTTGTTCGCGGAGGTTAGCTGGATCTTGCGTTTGTTCAAGCATAGAAGCAGAGCCAGAAATCATTTGAATGACAAGGTGTTTGGCAGTTGCTTCATCGACTCCATAACTTTTTGTTGCTTCAATTAAGCTTTCAGCAAAGTAATAAAGGAAAGCTGGTGCACTTCCAGTAACTGCAGTAAGCTGATGAACTTCCTCTTCAGTGCAAAGTTGCGAAGTACCAATGCCTCTTAAAAGCAGTTGCAGGGTTTCTTGATGCATCTCGTTTACTGATCGTCCCATTGTATATAAGGAGATAGACTTTCCAATTTCAGCAGCTGTGTTTGGCATAATCCAAGCAACAGGTGTTCCCCCGGGAAGTCTTTCTTCTAAATAAGATGGGCCAATGCCAGCGGCTACCGTTACGACAAGTTGATTCGATAGTAACGGAGATAATTCTGCTAATAATTCTTCATGTGCAGAAGGTGGCATTGCTAAAACAATCGTATCAACAGATGTAACATGCTGCTTCCAATCTGTTGCAGTAGACACATTATATCGTGCTTGTAATTGTTCTAGCTTTTCTACGTTGCTTCGGTTAGAAACGATAATTTCTTCGATGTATTCTTTGCTTGTTTTAAATAATCCGGAAAATATAGCTTCTGCCATACGACCAGCACCAATAAATAGAATTCGATGTTTAGTTAGCATATCCTTTATTCCTTTCTAGTGGAGATATGTTATAAAAAACGATACCATTTTTAAGAGAATTTTGTAAAAAGAAAAGACTTATCGTGAAAAGAATGGAATGGGAGGGAGGAGAGGTGATACAAATAAGGCTATAAAGATTATTATATTTAAAAAATAGTTGTAATAAAAAATCCCTGAAGCATAATTGCTTCAGGGATTAATAGATTATAAGTTTATGCTTTTGTCATACCTAACAATACAGCGCCGCCGATAATTAAAACACTACCTAGTGCAATAAAGATCAATTGACGTTTTGTTTTCTTTTCACCTAAGAAGACAATCGCACCGAATGTTGAGATAACGATTCCAGTTTGAGATAATGGGAAGCTTGTTGCTACTCCGACACGTGGTAATGAAAGAAGTAAGAATAAGTTTCCAGTTCCCCATAGTAAACCAGATAAAGCATTACGGATTGCATATTTGTTAAATGGCTTATGTTTAGATGTCAGTACAACCGCACCAACAAACATACCAACTGCTTGTGGTAAAATAGCAGACCAACCATCGATATTATACCAACGAATAATAATTACATATACAAGGTAGCCGAAAGTAGAAACAATTAAAGTAAGAAGTCCTTTTTTCAATTGTCCTGGTGGCTGTGCATTTTCTTTGTCATCTAGTGATGTGAATACAACACCAACTACGATTAATAGGATTGCAATCGTTCCCAGAACAATCGTCGTTGTAGTAGTCCACTCACGGAAAGCGATAACACCAAAGATAGAAGTTGCAACGAGTTGCATACCAGTAGAAATCGTTACAGTAGTTGAAACACCTAATTTTTCAACTGTTTTTAATTGGTTTACTTGTCCTAAAGCCCAGAATAAACCTGAAATAAAACCAACAATCAAGACTGTCATTGTTAAAGCTGGTTGAGTAAATACATACATAATTGTTGCGAAGAATAGAGCACCGATTGTCATACCTACCGTTTGGCTATATGCACCACCGCCCATTTTTACGCTTACTAATAAGATGTTTCCCCATGCAATTGCAGGAAGAAGCGCTAATAAAATGTCCATTACAAGACTCCCTTCGGTTTTCTATACCAATATAATTACATATCGTTCTAACGATCGGTAATGCCCCACTAATAGAGTAGAAGATTACCGATCGCTAAAACAGGATGAATAATTCACGATATAAATGCGTTTTCATTTCTTCATTTTTTGAAACACCTCCATATAATAACAGGAAATTGCCTATTTTAGAAAGTGAATTCAAATAAAATGTATATTTTAATAAAAGGTAAAATTCAGTTATTTCCCGTTAGTATATTTTATTTCCTAAGAAATAAAGAAGCAGCTTCGACAGAAGCTGCTTTAAGAGTTAGTGATTCTTTTATTAATAAGCTGAATACATAGCAGAAATAGGAGTGACATACTAATAGTGATAACTACTAGTGTCCAAGCAAGTTGCATATTACTTGCGTCAATCGCCATATAAATTGCAGTTGGGATAGTCTGTGTTTTACCAGGAATATTTCCGGCAAACATGAGAGTAGCACCAAATTCCCCTAGTGCACGAACAAAGCTCAAAATCATTCCGCTTAGTAAGGCAGGAAATGCAAGCGGGAGTGTGACGTGTAGAAAAACTTGATATTCACTTGCACCAAGATCACGAGCACTTTCTTCAATTTGTACATTTGCGATAGAAAATCCTGTTTTTGCTGATTGATACATAAGCGGAAATGCAACAACTGTAGAAGCGATGATAGCAGCAGTAGATGTGAACATAATAGACTGCTGAAATATTGATTCTACCCACGTTCCAATGGGACTATTATTTCCAAAAATGATAATGAGAAAAAAGCCGATTACAGTTGGCGGAAGTACCATGGGTAATAAGAAAATGGTTTCTAATATTACTTTATATCTCCATGAAGAGCGTGCTAGCGCTCGTCCGATTATCGTTCCTAAAATTGTAACGATAAGGGTGGCGCATGCAGCTACTCGTAAAGATAGAAAGATTGGTGACAAAATAGCATCAAAGCTCATGGCAATTATGATAGGACTGTAAATCCATATTTCTTAAAGATAGATTGTGCATCTTTTGACTGCAAATACTCATAAAATGAGGTCGCCTCTTTCTTGTGCTTAGATTCTTTTATAACACCTAAAGGATAGTGAATTGGCTCATGAGAAGTCGCTGCTGCTGTCTCACCAATTTTTACTTTGTTTGAAATAAGAGCATCTGTTTTGTATACAATACCAGCATCGACATTACCTGTTTCTACATATGTTAACACTTGGCGAACATCTTTTGTAAATACGATTTTATTTTGAATATCATTCCATAGATTTTCATGTGTGAGAGAAGCCTTTGCATATTTTCCAGCAGGTACTGATTCAGGTGTACCAAGTGCGATCTTCTTAATTTTTTCATCTTTTAAATCTTGAATTTTTGTAAGAGAACTATCTTTTGGGACGACTAGAACGAGTTCATTTCCAAGAAGATTTTTCCCTTCTTTTTCATTAATAAACCCTTTTTTAACAAGGGTTTGGAATTTATCTTCGGCTGCTGAGAAGAATAAATCAGCAGGTGCACCTTGCTCAATTTGTTGTTGAAGTGCACCAGAAGCACCGAAGTTAAAAGAAAGTTTAATATTAGGTTCTTTTTCTTTATATTTTGTTTCAATTTCTTTTAGTGCATCTTGTAAGCTTGCAGCAGCTGATATAGTAAGTTCTACTGTTTTTCCTTCTTTAGCAGTTGATTTCTCTTTCTTTTCGCCGCTTGTACATGCAGCACTAAATATAAGAAGAAAAGAAAGTATAAGTGCTCCGATGGATCGTAATGTAAACTTGTTCATAAAAAAATCCCCTTTCGTTTTGACATATTTAATTATAACTAAATATAACTAAATATAACTAGTTATAATTGAATATAATTTGAACGATGTAGTTGTTTTTAAAATATAGGAGAAATATTCTTTTCTTTGTTACAATGAAGGAAGAAAGTGAGGAATCGTCTATGGATCATCATTCCTACACAACGGAAGAAGTAGCGAAGCGATTAAAAGTATCAAAATTAACTGTATACGATCTAATTAAAAAAGGAGAACTGCCTTCTTATAGAATCGGTAGACAGATGCGTATTGATGCAACAGATTTAGAACAATATATAAAGCAAATGAAAACAGGGAAAATACAAGGTACTCCTGTAAAGAGCGAAGATAGTAGAGGCTTGGATACATGTATTATTAGCGGACAAGAACTAACGTTAGATATGTTGGCAAAACGTATAGAAAATCGCCTGCCAAGTTCAAATATATTAAGGGCATATCAAGGTAGTTTAACGAGTTTAATAAAAATGTATCAAGGAGAAGGAAGTATCGTTAGTCTTCATTTGTTTGATGGAGAAACGGGTACATATAATGTTCCTTACGTAAAACGTATTTTAGTTGGACAACCATGTACTATGATTAATTTATTAGCAAGGAACGTTGGGTTTTATGTGCAAAAGGGAAATCCTAAAAATATAAAAACATGGGCTGATTTATCTCAATCATCTATACGATTTGTAAATCGAGAAAAAGGTTCTGGTATTAGGGTGTTAGTCGATGAACAATTGCGCATTCAAAAGTTAAATAAAGAACGTATTAGTGGATATGAATGGGAAGAATCGAATCATCTTGGTGTTGCCACGCAAGTCGCGAATGGAAAAGCTGATGTGGGAGTAGGATCAGAAAAATTTTCGCAAATTGTAAATGTAGATTTTATTCCAATCATGAAAGAACAGTATGATTTAGTGATTTTGAAGAATAAAGAAAATGAAGAGCTGATTGAAGTCGTGAAAGATATTCTGCAATCGGAAGAATTTCATAATGAATTAAAAGCAATTGGCGGATACGATATGACGAAAACAGGTCAAATTATATATGAAATAAACTAAAAAGCAGCTTGTCCATAAGACGAGCTGCTTTTTCTATATATAAAGGGGTTTGGGGAAACAAAGTATTAAACAAGACCTTGAGCAAGTGTGTAAATGAAAGCTGTAAGAAGAGTAGCTCCACTTGCAAGTCCGATGAAGTCTGATTTGTTAAATGTGATGTTGTTCATTATGATCTCTCCTTATTTGTTTAATGTAGTTGCAACGGCTTTTGCATCGACAAGTGCGGATAGCACCATGCCCATTGTATTTAAAAATTTGTTTGATTTCATTTTGTTCATCATGCGTATCCGCTCCTTTTCGAATTGTTGTTGCCCTGCTTTATATCTTAATTATAGGGAATATGATCGCCTACAACTATCGAATTAGCTTACGGAAGGCTTACACTTTTGTAAGAAAAAAAGACATTCGTGTAAGAATGTCTTTTAAAGCATATTGATATGATGATGCTCTTCAATTGTTTTTAAAAAGCTACGCATTGAATTCGTCATATAGCTATCTTTACGGCGTATGAAAACCGTTGAAATACTACCATATTTTTCAGGGATTGCATGACAATGTACCTTACCAGCTTTAGAAAGATGATGGACAGCGGACTGTGGTACGAGTGTAATTCCAAGGCCGAGTGCAACACTGTTTAATATTGTCTCTAATATATTAAATTCCATAATTCTTTTTGGTAGCAAACCCTCATCTTTCAGCCATCGTTCTAGTTTGGAACGGTATCCACATCCTTGGTTAAAAACGAGTAGGGGCGTGGTTGTAAATTCTTCAATATGAAAAGCTTTATTTTGTGTTACAAGCATTAATTTCTCTGTACTAACATCATATTGTTCGATTAGTGGATGTTTAATTGGACCTGATATAAAGGCACCATCTAATTGATGATTAAGGACTTCTCTAATCAATTCTTCTGTTAGACCTGCTTGTAATGATAAGTCGACATTCGGATAGCGTTTATAGTAAGAAGATAAAATGGTAGGTAATGTACTTACTGTTTCGACTGTACCAATTTTTAATATACCGGAGGGTGTTTCACTATCTAAAAATACTTGTTTTAGCTCGTCAACATCTTGCAAAATTTTATGAACATAAACGAGCATTTTTCTTCCTTCGGCTGTTAAAGTCATACCTCGTTTATGACGATAAAAGAGCGGTGTTTTTAGTTCGTTTTCTAGTTGTTTAATACGTGTAGTTACATTTGATTGTACGTAGTTTAATTCCTTTGCTGCGCCGCTTACACTGCCTTGGTCGGCAACGCTTTGGAAGATTTGTAAGTCTCTTAATTCCATTTTATGCTCCTCCTTGATGTTAACTATCATTATAAGTGATAGTTAACATCATTTCGAATCATTTTACGTGATATATTTTTTCTTTTACAATTCTCTTTGTGCAAATAGAAAGAAGTGGGGGATTGTGGTGAAAAAAGGTCAAATGATAATAGGGGCTTTAGCATGTTTAATTGCAAGTATGTCGTGGGGAGCAATGTTTCCGGTTGCTGATCATGCGCTAGAATACATAGATCCATTTTATTTTTCGCTTATTCGCTATGGAGCGGTGGCAATCGTACTGATTGTATTGTTGTTAGCGAAAGAAGGAAGGCAGGCATTTCGTTTAGAGGGAAGAGGAAAGTTACTCGTCTTTTTCGGGACGATGGCGTTTACTGTATATAATGTACTTATATTTTTAGGTCAAATGTTAATGGGAAAATCAGGCGTGATGGTAGCCTCCATTATGGAAGCACTTATGCCGATGATTTCTATTTGTATTCTATGGGGATATAAGCAGGTAAAACCGAAAAAGTATATGATAACGAGCATGATTATCGCTTTTGTAGGAGCTATATTTGTTATTACAAAAGGTGATATGAGTTTCTTTTTAACGTTGAAAGATAACATGTTTTCACTAGCATGTATATTTGTTGGAGTTGTAGGCTGGGTTATTTATACGATGGGTGGTCAAACGTGTAGCGACTGGTCAACATTACGTTATTCTACGTTGACGTGTGTATTCGGTACGACTGTCACAGGGATTATAACTGTAATTATTACATGGCTTGGATATGTATCGGTTCCGAGTATGGGAACGATTTCTATCGTGAAATATGATTTATTGTTTATGATGACATTACCGGGAATCGTAGCGTTACTCGCTTGGAATTATGGTGTGAAGATTTTATCATCTATTAATGGGATTTTATTTATTAACTTTGTACCGATTACGACTTTAATGATTATGATGATGCAAGGATACAAAATAACGATGTTTGATATTATAGGGACTTTATTTGTTGTTGCAGCACTTATTCGCAATAACCTTTGTCAGAGGAAAGAAGAACATATAAATAAGAAGGTTTTACAAGAAGAGCAATTACGCCAAGCTGTTTAGTAGGCAATTGGAGGATTTCACATGTTAGAAAGTGTATTGTTTTTCTTTGCTGTCGGAGTTGCTTGTGAGCTTGCAGCGATTAACCGAAATGGTCGTAAGAAGATAAAACAACAAGCTGAAATGATACAGCTTTTAAAAGAGTTAAAAGAAAGAAACATTTAAAAAGACGACCGGGCATAGACGGTCGTCTTTTTCTATATAAAGGGGAAAGGGGACACAAAGTTATACAAGGGTAGCAGCGTAAATAAAAGCAGTAAGAAGAAGAGAGCCGCTAGCTAATCCTAAAAAATCTAATTTGTTAAAAGTGATATTGTTCATAATGAATTCTCCTTACTTGTTTAATGTAGAAGCAACAGCTTTAGCATCGATCAGAGCGGAAAATACCATGCCCATTGTATTTAAAAAATTGTTCGTTTTCATCTTGTTCATCATATTGATCCGCTCCTTTTCGAATAGTTGTTGTTTCTTTCTGACTTAATTGTATGAAATATTGCAAGAAGTAACTATCGAATTAGCTTACAAGAAAATTACACTTTTGTAAGAATTGAAATTTAACAATTAATACTCATTTTTATTACCAACTCCTAAAACTTAGTGTTATAATCGTTGTAAGAGAATGATTATAATTCGGATGTTCAGAAAGGAACGAAACAAATGTATAAACCAATTACATTTTTGTTGAAATATATATTTAAAACAGCTGGAAAAGTAGAAGTGCAAGGAAGAGAAAAGTTACCAGAAGGCGGTCCGTATGTTGTTGCGTGTACACATACAAGTTTTATGGATGTATTAATGTTAGCTACAGGGATGTATCCGACCCAAATTCATTACATGGCTAAAAAAGAATTATTTGAAGGGAAATTCAAAAACTGGTTCTTTAAAAATGTGAATGCATTCCCTGTAGATCGTGCAAATCCAGGACCGAGCACACTCAAAATTCCGTCACGCCTATTAAAGGAAGGCAAAGTAGTAGGGATTTTTCCGAGTGGGACACGATCAACAGAAGACGTTTCATTAAAAGCTGGGGCTGTTACGATTGCGCTACGTTCTAATGTCCCGTTAGTACCGGCAGCTTATGTTGGTCCATCAAGTGTAAAAGAATTAATAAAAGGGAAAAAGGCACAATTGATTTTTGGAGACCCAATTCAAATTGATGCTGAAGAACAAATAGATCGAAAAACAGCGATGAAAATGATGACAGATCAATTAAATGAGAAGTTTGAGGAGCTAAAGGAAACTTTGCAATCAAATCAAAAATAAGAAAAGACGACCGGGCATAGACGGTCGTCTTTTCTATTACTATTTATAATAAAGGGGAAAGGGGACACGAAATTTATATAAGCGTAGCGGCGTAAATAAAAGCAGTAAGAAGAACTGATCCGCTAGCTAGTCCTAAAAAGTCTAATTTGTTAAAAGTGATATTGTTCATAATGAATTCTCCTTACTTGTTTAATGTAGAAGCAACAGATTTTGCGTCGATTAGAGCGGAAAATACCATGCCCATTGTATTTAAAAAATTGTTTGATTTCATTTTGTTCATCATATGAATCCGCTCCTTTTCGAATAGTTGTTGTTTCCTTCTGACTTAATTGTATGAAATATTGCGGGGAGTCACTATCGAATTAGCTTACAGGAAAATTACACTTTTGTAAGAAAAACGAATGCAGGTGTAATGATGAGTAGATTTGACATATGTGCATGGAATTCATTAATTTAAAAGTAGAGGTGAGTGTATGGCTAATATTAAAGATATTGCAAAGATGGCGGGAGTTTCAGTTACGACTGTTTCGAGAGTATTGAATGATCATCCGTATGTAAGTGAAGAAAAAAGGAAAGCGGTTATAGAGATAGTTGAGAAATTGAATTACTCGCAAAACGCAAATGCTGTTCATTTATCAAAAGGGAAAACGAATATTGTTGGTGTGATTTTACCGTATATTAATCATCCATGCTTTGATGCGATGGTGGGCGGGATGATGGAGGTGGCGTTAGCTCATAATTACAGAGTGCTACTTTGCCAAACGAATTATAATAAAAAAGAAGAAATGAAAAGTTTACATATGTTAAAAACAAAACAATTAGATGGTCTTATTATTTGTTCTCGTGCAAATGATTGGGAAACGATAGAGCCGTATGCTTCCTATGGGGCAATTGTTGCTTGTGAAGATAATGATATTTCGAATATCTCAAGTGTATATACGAATCATTCGGCCGCTTTTCAATTAGGAATGGAGTATTTAATCGAGAAAGGTTATAAAAAAATTGGTTATTGCACGGGAAGGAAATTAGGACCGAGTAGTCAAAAGCGTTTTGATGTTTATAAACAGCAATTGCAATCTATAGATGAAGAAGTGAATGAAGAATGGATTTTCACAGAATGCTTTACATTAGAAGATGGTGTGAGAGTGGCTCATAAATTAAAGGAGATGCAGCATCTTCCTGAAGCATTAATAGTAGCAGGAGATGAAGTTGCGATTGGGGTGATGACAGAAGCTGAAAAATTAGGTATTCAAGTTCCTAAAGATTTAGCGATTATTGGATTTGATAATCAACCTATTTCGCAAGTGTTACAACTTACAACCATTGATCAAAATTTAAAGGAAATAGGTAAAAAGGCCTTTGAAATGTTTTACAGGCAAATAAGTGATGAAAGTTCTAAACAAGAAAAGGTGGAGATTCCATACGAACTTGTGGAACGCTCTACTGTTTAGTTTTAATCCGTTATGTGTAAATTGCATAACGGATTATTTTTTTGAAATATCTTTGACAGGAAACGCGTTTCATACTTTATAAAGGAGTTAAACCGGTCTGTAATAATCCATGGATTCTTTTCAAGAATAGTATTTTTGGAGGAATATGCATGAATGAACTTTTATCGAGTATGAAAAAGTATATAGAAGATGATGAAAAGATTTTGGCCTTTGTAGTAGGGATATTTGAGAAGGATGATTTTGCGCTATCGTATCAGCATGGGATTTTTGCGGCTACTACTAGACGTCTCCTCTTTTACGGGAAATTTCCATACTATCCTGCAACAGTTAAAGATTATTCGTATTTGCATATAGATAGCATAGTTTGTCGTCCGTATTTCGAATGTACTTGTAATCATGAAACCATTCGAGCTAAGTATATTCAGAAGGGGAATGTGGAGCGATTTGTCCGTACAGTTAGAGCAAATATGAATAATTAATCACCCCTTTGTTTAAACATAATATCTCGATCTTTAAGAGTGAAAATGCGCAATAAAAACAACTTCTAAACCTCTAGGAGATAGTGATACAATGTCAAATGGGGGGAGGTATGAACTATGGTTAATCAACGTATAAAGGAAATAACACTAATTACAATTGGTTCATTATTATTCGCAATTGGTATTAATTACTTTGCAATTCCAAACCGTTTATCAGAGGGTGGAATTATTGGTGTAACGGTTGTTACGTACTATTTATTTGATTGGTCGCCGGGGATTGTGAACTTTGCTATAAATGCAATTTTACTAGCTATCGGTTATAAATTTTTTGATAAGAAAACGATGGTTTATACAATTTTAGGGATTGTAGAAACATCCTTGTTTTTATATGTTACGGAACATATTGAGTATCATGTAAATAGTGATACGTTATTAGCTGCTCTATTCGCTGGTTTATTTGTCGGTGTTGGATTAGGCTGTATGTTCAAAGCTGGAGGTACATCAGGAGGATCGGCAATTTTAGCTCAGTTAGCAAATCAATATTTAGGGTGGAGCGTAGGTAAAGGCGTACTTATTATTGATATCGTTGTAATTGCTGGGTCTGTATTTATAATAGGACAAGAAAAAGCAATGTACACACTTGTTGCAGTATTCATTGGAGCGAAAGTGATTGATTTCATTGTAGAAGGAATGGATACAAAAACGGCTGTTACAATTATTTCGAATCAACCAGACTTAATACGTGAAACTATTACGAAAAACATGACACGCGGTGTCACTGTATTAGAAGGACGCGGCGGATATACTGGTAAAAATAAAGAAGTATTATATATTGTTATTAATAAACAAGAGCTTGTTAAGTTAAAGCAAGTTATCGGCCGAGTAGATGAAGATGCTTTCGTTGTTATTCATGATGTACGTGATGTACTTGGCGGTGGCTTTAAAGCGAGCTAAAAGGTGAACGAGTAAATTCGTTCACCTTTTTTAATTCTTACAAAAATGTAAGTGTAATGTAATGAGATTCAATAGTAGATTTTATTCCTTCTTTTTAAAATGGATGTATATATATCCTGCTGAGGAGGAATGTTTATTATGAAGAAAAAAATGATCACTACTATAATAGCGATGGTAGTGATAGTAATAATGTTACTGCCTACGAAACTTGGACCGGTTATCGATAAATATAATCCGCTTAATAAGACGAAAGAATACTATACTGTTGTGAATACAATTGGTCAGCCTATTGGTGATGAATGGTATGAATATGAATTTATTGCATTTGATGAACGTGGAAAAGAACAAAAAATAAAGAAGACTGTTAAGCATATGTTAAAGAGAGATGAAGCATTGAAGGTGTATGCAAAAGGGCGCTATGGCGAGGCGATTGAAGAAATTGAAGCTGTAAATATTCCTATTAATGCGAAGAGTAAACTTTTAGCGATGAGATAGCGGATTATACCCCCACCTATTTTTTGTCGAAAATAAAAATACTAGGTAGGGGTATTTTGGATGTGTAAGAAGGCCTTAGTCCATATGGACTAAGGCCTTCTTCATTATATAAAGGGAAAGGGGGTACATTGTAGTAGCATGAGTGAAAGGTATAAGAAGAGTAGCTACTAGCAATGTAATTTGGTTATGTGAGTGTTCTTCTTATTTGGCTTACTTTCTAACTTTATCCCGCTTTAATGGGCAGTAAGACCCCCCACCTCAAAATTCAGCGAAAGCAAAGAAGTTAGGTGGGGGATCAACTGCCCATAAAAGTCCGATTGGTTCAACTAATAATCAGTGGGGGATGAAGAAAACCCCCACTGATTAAAGTTTCACTTTATTGTACGAGATGTAGCGAAGGTAAACTATCGAATTACATTACACATAGCTTACAAACATGTAAGCCTTCTGTAATGTAATTCGATGGTTAAAAGATAGTGAATTTTATATAGTGTACTTAGAAAGTCTCACTGTATTACTTTCTGTTTGTAATATGAATGAAGAATGAAAACCAACTACTTTTTAATAGCCCTCATCTGTATGTAGATGAGGTTCTTTTTATAAACCTTACAACATTGTAAGGTTTACGTAAGTTAATTCGATAGTAAATTTGTCATATTTTTTGCATAATAGATACAAATAGATAAAATAATTAGGGATATTGTAAGAAGGGAGAAAACTGGGATGCGTAAAGAAGAAGTAGTGAAGTTTCCAATTAAAGATTTCTGTAGCTACTTTACTGTTGCCGTAGTATGTATTGGATTATTTGATATCATAACAAACTTAATTGTTAAATAATATAGATGAAAAAACAAGAAGGGAGATCCCTTCTTGTTTTTTTTATGGGGGAATAAATATGAAATGGATTGATAGCCATATACATGTCGACCAATATAAGGATGAAGAAAAAAGTAGATTAATTAAAGATGTGGAACATAGTAAAGAGATAAAGGGACTTATTGCGGTATCTATGAATTATCAATCATGTAAAGAAACTTTATCTTTAGCAAAGCGATATCCTTTTGTACATCCAGCAATAGGTTTTCATCCGGAGCAACCGATTCATAAAGAAGAATGTGAGCAAATTTATAAGTTAATTGAAGAGCATGTAGAGGACATAGTTGCGATTGGTGAAGTC
Organism: Bacillus cereus group sp. BfR-BA-01309; assembly: GCF_022664315.1. Lineage (NCBI taxonomy): Bacteria > Bacillati > Bacillota > Bacilli > Caryophanales > Bacillaceae > Bacillus > Bacillus cereus group sp. BfR-BA-01309. The sequence continues at coordinate 39,850 of NZ_JAKUHE010000017.1, read as the reverse complement.
GGCTTACCGTATTACTTAAGAAAAGAAGATGAGCGCATTGCTGTCAATTCATATATATCAGTGTTACAACGGTTTGTTGAACTAGCTAGTAAATATGATTTACCAATTATATTGCATGCAGTGTATGAAGATGCTGATGTTGTATGTGATTTATTGGAGAAATATAAAGTTTCACGAGCACATTTCCATTGGTTTAAAGGAAGTGAAACAACAATGAAACGGATGATCGGGAACGGTTATTATATTTCTATCACGCCAGATGTTTTACATAAGGAGAAAATTAGAAAAATTGTTTCGTATTATCCACTTGAATATATGATGGTAGAAACGGACGGACCGTGGGAATTTCAAGAGAATGTTATGACGCATCCGAGAATGATTCGAGAGGTATTGAAGGAAATTAGTGTTATAAAAAACATATCTGTTGATAGGGTTGCGGAAACGATATATGAAAATACGATTCAATTTTACTTGAAAGGATAGGAGAGTTACTCTTATTCTTTTTATTATGGATATTTTTTCTAATATTTTCTATAATTTATGATGTGCTTAATTTGATGAGGGAAGTGGGGAAGAAAATGGGGAGAACATATAAAAAAATAGCTATTACAATGATGGTCGGTGTACTTTCACTTGTAGCGTTTGGGTGTGAGGCAGAAAAAAAGGTTATAAATCCAAACACAAAACAGGAAAAGAAGGAAGAACCAATTGATTCAGTAGTTGAAAAACAGATGAAAGAAAATGAGAAAAATGGGAATACGGTTGGAAACAGTTCTAATAAAGGGAAGATGGTAGAGAGTAAGGGATGGGTTTACTATGCGGTAAATGGTGATAAAAATACAGGAGGCATTTATCGTACGAAAGATCAATTTCAGACTTCGGAACGTGTAGTGGAAGGTGTAAATGCTTCGTACATAAATATAAAAGACAAAGCTTTATATTTTATTCATACGGATGAAGATAAGAATGCGGGATTATCTTCTTTAATGAAGTATGATATATCTAACAAAAAGCTAGACACGTTAAGAGCAGATACAAATTATGTTTATATAAAAGATCAAACTTTATTTTATCCGAACAAATATTCTGAGCATGGTGGTTTTGATATTGTAGGAATAGTAAAAATGGATTTGAAAACGGGGCAGGAAGAAGAAGCGGCATTTAAAAACTCAGGTTGGTCTCAAACGATAGACGATAGTATTCTACATTGGAATAAAAATCGTGGAACACAAGTGACAAAAGATAATAAAACTTGGTCAAAGGAAAATTATGCAACAATATATAGTGCTACTTATAATAATGAAAAATTATATGCTGTTGTCGACTTTTCGTTACCTTTTGAAACAAATGAAGCTGAGCATGGCATATATGAAATAGACATTCAACAAAATAACGAAAAGTTATTGGTAAAGGATGCCCTGCAGATGAATGTGAAAGGGGATACTTTTTATTATTTAAAAAAGGATGGAGTATATAAGAAGAAAATGAATGGTGGAAATGAAAAAGTAATTTATAATAAAGCGGTTGAACCAACTAAATCCTATTTATATTTTGTAGCAGGAGATATGTATCTTTATACAGATAATGGAACTATTTTAAATTTAGATACAAAGAAATCAAATGAAGAAAAAGATAAGAAATTAGCAGATGATGTTATGTTACAGAAAGTATGGAATGCACAGAAGGAACTTACTAATGTTCAAATGGCTGCACTAACAGGAAACCCAAAACGGGTAGGAGATTTTTCATACGGGGAATTAGTGAATCCTATTTATAATACGAAGGATACTTTAGGGACTACGCTATCTACGTACTTCTCACAACCATTTACAGCAGAGTACATGAAGAGTAAGTATATTAAAGAGTTAAATGGAAAAATGCACTATGCTATTGGAGATCCAGGATCAAAAGCAGCAACTAAATTTACGAAAATTATTTCTGCTGAGCTAAAGGATGGAAAAATAAAAGCGCAGGTAGAAACGTATAATGATTATGATAATGTAACGGAAAAGGTAGAAGTTGAATTTATTTATGAAAATAATCAATGGGTTATTAATAACATGCCACGTTTTGGTTTAAGTTAAAAAAACCACCAAGCATTTTGCTTGGTGGTTTTATTTTAGGATTCTAATTTTTTCGCACGCCTTAATAACAATAGAAAGACAATGATGAAGAAACCGAGTATAAGGAAGAATCCATATTGTTTTACATAGTCCATTACGTCGCTTGCGCTTGTTGGCTTTTCAACGTGAATGCCGTCCTTATTAGTAGTAATATGAATATCTTGCATTTTCACTTCATTTGTTTCTTTTTGTAAATCAATCCATTGTATATTCGGAATGCTTTCTAGATCCTTTAATACTTCTTTTAATGGTTTCACACCTAAGTAAGGATGATAGAATGCACCAATAACTCCATCGGATAATTTAGCAACAGATACAGCACGTTCCTTCATCTTTGCAATAGCATGTGGCTTATCTTCTTCAATAAAACCAACTGTTTCAGGCATTAATTTCATCCCGTATAAAAATGATGGGGTACTTCTGTATGCTGGAGAGTGCATGGATTTCCAAGTTGTATCACTTAACTGTAGTTGTCCTACATAAGTTGAAAAGTATCTTGATAATATTTCATATCCTTTTTGAGACATCGTGTAATGGGGTGCTTCAAATGCGACAGGATATAGCTTGGCATCTACAAGTTCTTGAATGCCTTTTTCAATATGCTCAGTCGTATATTTTTCTTCAAATTCTTCCCCTTTTTTTACATATGCATTATATGCTTCCATATTAGGAAAATCATCTTTTGTTTTTGGTTTTTCATGCTTCGGTTGACGAATTGGTTGATCTGTTTTTACGTCCCAAAATTCAAAACCTTCTCCAGTTTCACTATCATAAAATTGGTGCGTATAACCATGCATAATAATTGCTGCACCATCATCTTGCATAGAGCGCAAAAGATCGACTAGTTCGGGTTTATCTTTTAAATGTAGTATTTTACCTGTATCTGGATCCGTATATACAGGAATAACAGTGATCATGTATGGAATTTTCTTCTCTTTTAGTAATTCAGCAATTTCTTTTAATTGATTTATATCTGCGGCTGGATGAACGTCCTCAAGACGTAAATAAGCTTCCAATTTATTTGTCGCTGGCTTTTGTCCAAAGTAAGAAAATAGGCTTTCGCCAATATAATAAGATATCCAATCAAAGAGATTAGAAGTTGCAACATAATAAGAATTATTTTGTTGCACAATTAATGGATAAGTAGTATTTCCTTTTAAAGCATTGGCAAGAATTGTTCCATTTGTATCAAGTTTTTTAATGGATCGTTCGTCCTCTAATGTATTCTTTAGTTTACGTGTTGGATATTCAATTGTATTAGAGTTTATATCTTCATTTTTAAGTGTGATAAATGAAAAACGATTGGATAATTGTTCTATATTTTGACCTAAAACTAGTAGTGGCCCTGAGAAATTTTCTAGAAATTCTTTTGTTTCATTAGAAAGTTCTTCTTGTTTTTCACCTATGTAAATAACATGTGTATATGAAGATTTATCAGTTATTTCAGCTAACTGTCTTATGTTTTTTATTGTTATGTTATTAGTAAAATGTCCTACTTGTGTATTAAGTATTTGGGTATCATTTGTAATTTGATCATCGTTTGAACTGTATAAAATAAGGACCTTTGGATTTTCGTTTTGTTGTGCGGAAATAGGGACAGGAATTAATAGTAGTAAGCTAAATAAGAGTAGCAACCATTTTTTCATATTATTATTCTCCTAGTTTATATTTAGAATTCAATTTACAATTATATACAAAAAATGCGTTCCGGTCTATGAAAGTTACATTTTTGCACGTATTTACCAGCTGTTTTTTCACAAAATCGGTCTAAAGCATGATGATAATATGCATAGTTATTTGCTATGATAAAAGAGTAAGAGAATGATAGAATGTGGGCAATTGTAAAGGGAAGAAGGCTGAAAGGGGACAAATTTCAGCGGAGAAAGAGGTAGAGGTAGTGAAGAAATTCTTTGTAGGATTTTTAGTTGTTCTTGGGGTGTACTTATATTTCCAAGGAAAGTCTGAAGGAATGGACAAGCTAGTGAATGAGACAAGCTATGTTGACTCAGAGGAAGCAAAACAGATGAAACAAATTATTATAGAGGAAGCAAAGAAAGTCAATCTTCCAGAATGGATACCTCTTACAATTGCCGAACATGAAAGCCGGTTAAATCCAAGAAGTATTGGAGATAACGGAACTTCATTCGGATTGTTTCAATTGCATCGCGGTGGCGGGCTTGCACCAGATCATTTAACTGATGAAGAGTTGAAAGATCCGCGCACAAATGCGCAAATTGCAATGCCGCATTTAATGAAAGGGTATAAGCGCGGGGTGCAGAAAGGTTTGACGAATTTTGCATTACTAAAATATGTAGCAAATACATCTGGATGGCCAGGAAATTTAGGGCCCGAGTGGACGGATAATAACATGAAATATAACATCGGATTAGAAGATGTGTACTATCGAAATAAAGGCGTAATAAAAGAGTAGGTTTTTTATACCTACTCTGTTTTTTTATGAATAACTTCATCCTTTTCTTGTATGAAATACTGCGCTAGTTGTATTTTCACGTCTTCTAGTTTTGTAGAAACTTGCGGTATTTTATATCCTACATACAATGGTGAAACGACAAACCTAGGAACAACTTTACAAATGATTTTTCCGTTCAAGTAATAGAAGAATAAGTTATAACTACTACATCCTTTATGGAAATCTGTCAGTATATAACGTACAGTTTGCTGAATATAATTTGCTAGTTCATCTATGCATCCAATATCTTCAATGATGATATTAAATTCAGTAAAACCGATAATAGGACGATCTGAAATATTGAGTTCAATGCGTTCGTTTTTTTGTACAATTACTCCTCGGAAGTTGTCCTGTTCTACGTTACCGAGATAGTCTACATATTTCATTCCTATAATCTGCATGTGTGCATGATGCAAACTCCCGCCTGAGAATGGACCGTGATTTTTGTATAAAATCACAGATGTGAATTCGTCATTCTTCTGTAAGTCTAACCAATGTTTAATTGAAAAACGAATTAGCGATCTCATATGTTCTTCTGTATATGTCGCAATATGATCTTCACAATTATCGGTTTCGATTAGCACCGTTTGAAATGTATCTTTTAATGTAGGAAATTTGTTTTTTAGCCAAACAAATGAGCCCTCAATTGCTAAAATATCCGTTAAATTTTCTCTGTCACAAAAAGGACATGCAGCGCTTCTATTCCGGATGCTTTCTGGTTTTTGTTTGCCGATATCGTTTAAAAAGTATAGTTGTTGTGTATCCATTTATATATATGCCCCTTTAAAATATGTGTAAAAATCCCGCTTAATACATTCGGGAAAAGGAGAAGGAAATCCTTTAAAGGGAATAGGAAAAATAAAAGACAAGATATCCTCATTACAACAGGGTACCTTGTCTTTTATTTTTTCTTTAATAATGTGTATGGATAATATAGATCGTTTTTATTATGTTTCCTTTTTCTATTTTTTATTGTGTATAAGGCAATTGCTGTACTCACGATTACAATAATGGCTTTCTTCATATTCGTTTACCCCTTTTTTATTGTTGGTTTAATTCTTGGCTAACTGCTTTTGCATCAACTAGAGCGTGTAAAATCATTTTTACCATGTTCATCATATTCTCTCACTCCTTTTTATAGTTCGTTTAGTTCTTTTACAACTGCTTGTCCGTTCACTAATACCTCAAAGATTGCTTTTACGATTTCTTTCATCATGATTGTTTCCTCCTTTTGTTGTCTCTCTTGTTTACATCTTTATTGTATAGGGAGGCATCTTTTCGTACTATCGCTTTCCATTACGTGAACATAACAGTTTTGTAAGATTTGATGTCACTTATTGAAATGTTTAGTCTATCTTCATTATTTTCAGAAAAATGACTATTCAAACATGAAATGGGAAAGTATAATAAAGAAGTAAGTATTAAATTCCGTACGAAAGAGGTGAATGAGATGAAACGTTCTTTAGCTGCACGTGCCAAATTTTTAGATTATATCTATTTTTGTCGTGCGATTTTTCATGATGTAGTTGTTAACGGGATACGTCTGTCCTTTTTTAACAATTGCATAGTAGCTATTGAACGATAGAAATCTCTTCACCCATTTTTAATAAACGTGTGAAAAGGGAGCTATTTGGCTTCCTTTTTCTATGTCGAAAACCATGGGGAATGTTTCTTTCCCATGGTTTTTTATATTGAAAGGAGTACGGAAAATGACAATTTGTAGTGTAAATAATGTAACGAAATCTTTTGGTGGAAACATCATATTTGAAAATATATCGCTTGAAATAAAGAATGGTGAACGTGTTGGATTAGTTGGTCGTAACGGTAGTGGGAAGACAACAATCTTTCAGCTTCTAACTGGAATGGAAAGTTTAGATGCAGGAGCCATTCATATGAAGAAAGGTACACGTATTGGTCATGTGGCACAAATTCCGAAATTTGATGAGGATATGACTGTATATGATGTACTGAGTTCGGCTTTTAAAGCAGAAAAGGAATTAGAAAGAGAGATGCGTACTTTAGAAAAAGATATGGCGGAAGAACGAGAACCGTCTGCTTTACAAAAATTAATGGAGAGATACGGAGTAATTCAAGAAAAGTTTGCGTTCCTTGGTGGCTATGAAATAGAAGCGAATTTGATGAAGGTAGCAAATGGTCTACAGGTGACAGAACTATTTCCTCGATCATTTCTGGAGTTAAGTGGTGGGGAACAAACAAAGATAAGTCTTGCATATATGCTATTGCGGAAACCAGATCTACTTCTATTAGATGAACCAACCAATCATTTAGATTTATTCGCCGTAGAATGGCTAGAACAATTTTTAAAAGAATACAATGGAACGGTTATGGTTATTTCACATGATCGCTATTTCCTTGATGAAGTTGTAACGAAGATTTTTGATTTAGAAGATGGAGAGATTCACGTGTATCATACAAACTATTCTCAGTTTGTTGAGGAAAAGGAAGAACGGTTGCTGCAGGAGTTCCAGGCTTATCAAGAACAGCAAAAGAAAATAAAGAAAATGAAAGAAGCAATTAAGCGACTACGTGAATGGGCAAATCAGGCGAATCCTCCGAATGAAGGATTGCATAAGAGAGCGAGAAGTATGGAACGCGCACTGGAACGTATAGAGAAACTAAAGAAACCTATTTTAGAACGAAAACAAATGGGGCTTCAGTTTGAAGGGCAAGAGAGAAGTGGGAAAGATGTTGTTGTAATGAAAGAAGTGAGTAAAGGGTTTGCTGGCCATCCTTTATTTAATGAAGCGAGTTTACATGTTCGTTTTCAAGAGCGTGCGGCAATCGTCGGTCGTAATGGTACAGGGAAGACAACGCTACTAAAATTACTATTAGAAGAAATAGAACCAGACGCTGGTGAAATTCGAATTGGTAGTAGTGTGAAAATCGGTTATTTATCACAGCATGCGTACGGAAATGTGAAGAGTAATGTATTAGAAGCTTTCAGGGAATATGTAGCTGTAACAGAGGGAGAAGCGAGACATATATTAGCTAAGTTTTTATTTTATGGTCCAGCGGTGTTTAAGAAAGTAACGCAACTGAGCGGTGGAGAAAAAATGAGATTAAGGCTTGCGCAACTTATGTATCAAGATATCAATTTTTTAATTTTAGATGAGCCGACAAACCATCTCGACATTGAATCAAGGGAAGTTTTAGAGGAAGCTCTTGAACGATATAATGGAACGATTTTAGCTGTTTCACATGATCGTTATTTTTTAAATAAGTTATTTGAAAAGACGTATTGGATTGATGAGCATAAATTATTTGAGTTTGCAGGGAACTATGCATGGGCTCGTCAAAAGTGGGAAGAAAAACTTGAGACACAAGTAATAAAGCAGCAACGCCAAGGAAGAAAAAGGATAGAAATAGCTCCTATAAAAAAGAAAGAAGTTAGGAATGTTGAGGAGATTGAAACCGAGTTAATGCGTGTAGAAGAAGATATATATACGCTTGAGTGTAAGATGGAACATGTAATTGATGTTGAAATACTTGAACAATTGTATGAAGAGAAAACGAAGAAAGAGTTGTTACGAGCGGAGTTATATAATGAGTTAGAGAATATTATGGAGTAAAAAGTAAAAAGCGAATTCCTTTCAGTTTTGCTGAAGGGAATTCGCTTTTTATATGGATACTTTATTTTAAGAGATAAATAAAAGTTGTGTTTCACGTGAAACAGTAAATTTGATAAATCTTTGTTCCGTAATTTGCATAGGGTGTGAAACATAAAAGGTATTAGAAGCTTTTTGGATCGATAAATTATTTCCCGAGACATAAGTATGTGAACGGCGATTCGTGATTGAAAACAAAAAAAACAGAGTTACAGCTTTACGCGCTGAACTCTGTTTTCTTTTTGTGTCGTATCTTCGCTTGTTGAAATGATAATGGCGATCCCGAGCATAATAAAAAAAGCTAAAAAGAGGACGAACTTTGGGAAGAATGGGAATAGTAATAGCGCCCCGACTATCATAATTGTTAATAATACGTAGTGCAGGACGTATTGGAATAGGTTGTCCATATTTTCGCCCCCTTTTTGGTAATTGGTTATTAGTATTCTATGTCCCATACTGAACGAATAGAAGTGGATTTTTAATTTTTTAATACGAAATAAAAGAGAACAATTGACATGCTGAAAGGAAAGGAATAATCTTGAAATTAATTCATACTATTTTTATAGGAAAAATAAAGATAGTTACAGGAAGGGGGCTATGTTCCTACATCGTTAAAAATTAGGAAGGTAAAGGTGAGCGTCTAATGAAAAATGCTTTTAAAGGAGCACTTGCTACATTTCTTAGTGTATCGGTATTACTAGCTGGATGTGGTCAAGAGGAAGCAAGTACTAATGAAGCCGGGAACGTACCAAAAGTAAAAGATGAGTTTATTAAAGCAAGCGACAAAGCAAAAAGTCCTACTAAAGTAAAAGAAAGAAAAGATACTTTTGTAGTTGGAATGCCAAGTCCTGGAGGGATATTCCTGCCGCACTTTATGGAGAATGGATGGGATGGTAACATAACGCAAGCTATCTTTGCCCCTCTTGTTGGACTCGATAAGGAAGGAAAACCAATTCCAATTTTAGCGAAGAAGTGGGATATTTCGGAGGATCAGCTTACATATACGTTCCATTTGAAAGATGATTTAAAGTTTAGTGATGGATCCCCGTTAACTGCAGATGATGTAGCATTTACATTAACGTTACTACATGATCCAACTTATAGTGGTGCGACTGATATAAGTCAAACAGCAATAAAAGGTGGGCAAGCATATAAAGAAGGAAAAGCGAATTCTATTGAGGGAATTCAGGTCGTAGATTCGAAAACAATTAAAATTACAACTGAAAAGGTAAATGCCCAAACATTATCGTTAATTGGCGGAGAAGTGATTTCAAAAGCTTATTACGGGAAAGAGTATAAACAAGGACACTTGGAGTATTTAAAAGAACTGTATGGGAAGCCGCTGGGAGCAGGAGCTTATAAATTGGATAAATATATTCCTGGTCAAGAAGTTCGATTTTTAGCAAATGAAAATTACTTTGAAGGAAAACCGAAGATTGAGCATTTTATTTATAAAATTACAAAAGGTGATACGAAGCTACAACAATTTCAAGCCGGGGAAGTAGATTATGATGGTTTTACGACAAACGCGGAGACGATTGAACAGTTAAAGGATTTAGGTTTTGCTAATATTAATGTATATACAGGAAGCTCTTACGGCTACATTAAAATGAATTATAAGAAGCCATACTTTAAAGATAAACGTGTCCGCCAAGCATTTATTTATGGATTAGAGCGTCAAAAGGTTATTGATACGTATTTCCAAGGATATGCATCACTCGTTAATGTACCGATTACGCCAGTTTCTTGGGCGTATACAGAAGAGGGTATTAATAAATATGAGTATAATTTAGAGAAGGCGAAGAAACTACTGGATGAGGCTGGGTGGAAAGCTGATTCGGATGGAATTCGTGAAAAGGACGGACAAAAACTGAAAGTAAGTTATTTTGCCTCATCAGCAAGTAAAATAAATGATGTAATGATTCCTGTGATGAAAGAAGATTATAAAAAGCTTGGTGTAGAGTTTAACCCAGAATATATGGACTTTAATACGATGATTTCAAAAGTGATAAAAGGTGATTATGATTTGGCGATGGTATCTACGCCAATGATTGATGATCCGAGTGGAACGATTGAGGAGTTTGTTTCAACAAGTAAACGAAATTATGATGGATATTATAATCCAAAAGTAGATGAATTAGCTAAGCAAGCATTAGAAACGTTGGATATTGAAAAGCGAAAAGAAATTTATAAAAAGTTATATCAACAGTTAAGTGAAGACCCGCCTGTAATCTTCTTAAATAATAGCAAAGTTGTGTCTGCACATCATGCACGCATTCAAGGATTGCAAGAAGATAACTATAACGGTATTTTATTAAGTTTACCTAAATTGAAGATAGAAAAATAATTTAGGAAGAATTATCAAAATATTTATTCAGAAAGAATTGACAAAATATAACTGACGATATAAGCTAATAACCATAAAGTCTACCGGAAAGGTCGGAATAGGATTGTTACCCCTCAAAAACATCTATTTTTTTACGATTAAAACCGACTTTTCCGATTGGCTATAAATGTGCTGTGGGAGGCATACATAAGCTAATAAGTTCAAAGGGTATAACTATTAAACAGTTAGGGTGGGGACAATGAAGACAAAGACAAAAAAATGGGCTGGTGTATTTTCGGTATTACTGAGTAGTTCGCTTGTGTTATCTGCTTGTGGGGGACAGGAGGATACGGCTTCTACAGAAACGATAAAAAAGCAGGATTTAAAAGACGCTAAGATTGAATCAATTCCAGCTACAGATAAAAAGAAAAGTCCAGAGAAAGCAAATCAACGAAAAGATACCTTTATTACAGCCATTTCTAAGCCAGGGGGAGTTTTCCTTCCGTATTTCCAAGAGAATGGTTGGGATGGAAATGTAACGTCTGTTATTTTTGCGTCATTAGTAACAACAGACAAACAAAGTAAACCTGTTCCGGATCTTGCAGAAAAATGGGATATTTCTGCTGACCAGTTAACATATACATTCCACTTACGTAAAAATTTAAAATTTAGTGATGGGTCGCCTTTAACGGCGGATGACGTAGCATTTACACTAACACTACTTCATGATAAAGCGTATGAAGGTGGATTGGATATTGCTCAGTATGCTGTTAAAGGCGGGAAAGAATATAAGGAAGGAAAAGCAACTTCTATTGAAGGAATTCAAGTTGTTGATCCACAGACAATTAAAATTACAACTGAAAAAGTTAATTCACAGGCGCTAACGAATTTAGGTGGCCCAGTGCTATCAAAAGCTTACTATGGAAAAGATTATAAACAAAATACAAGTTTAGACTATTTAAAAGCATTATATGGGCAACCAATTGCAGCGGGTCCATATAAATTTGAAAAATATGTTCCAGGTCAAGAAGTACGCTTTGTTGCTAACGAACATTATTATGCAGGTAAACCAAAAATCAAAAACTTTATTTACAAAATTACATCAGGTGATACTGGATTCCAATTATTCCAAACAGGTGAACTGGACTATAGTGGATTTAGAGCAAATCCTGAGAATATAGACCAATTAAAAGGATTAGAGTTTGCAAATATTAATCTTGAATCATCAAGTGATATTGCTTATATCTATGTAAATAATAAGAAATCGTATTTGAAAGATAAGAAGGTACGTCAAGCACTTACTTATGGATTAGACCGTAAGAAGTATGTGGATACAGCTTTACAAGGATATGGATCTGTTGCTAACGTACCAATTGCGCCAGTTTCATGGGCATATACAGAAGAAGGTATTAATAAATATCCACACGACGTAGAAAAGGCTAAAAAATTATTGGATGAAGCTGGTTGGAAGGTAGGTTCTGACGGGGTTCGTGAAAAAGATGGTCAAAAATTAAAATTAACATACTACGCATCAAATACAGGTAAAACAAATGATATCTTTATTCCAATTGCAAAAGAAAGTTACAAGGAAATCGGTGTTGAATTAAATCCAGAATTGATGGACTTTAATACGATGCTTTCAAAAGTAGGAAAAGGTGACTACGATTTAGCTGCAGTTTCAACACCAGGAATTAGTGATCCAAGTGAAGTTGTAAGTGATTACTTATCAACTAATCCAAAAAGTGATACGGGTTATAACAACCCGAAAGTAGATGACTTGATTGTAAAAGGTATAGGGACGACAGATATTGAAAAACGTAAAGCAATTTATAAAGAACTGTACAAAGAGTTAAGTGATGATCCACCAGTTATTTTATTAAACTATCGTAAACTACTTTATGCTCATAATGCACGTATAAAAGGAATTGATCCAGAAAAGTACGATAGCATTAGTTCCAACTTACCGGTGTTATCTATTGAACAATAAGGGGTGACCTAAATAATAGAAGGCGTTTTTTCATACAGCGATGGAATAGTAGCTGTTTTGAAAAAATGTTCTTCTATTTTTAAGTAAATAGGATTGGGGAGACAAAAGGTGAAAACATATATCATTCGTAGGTTCCTTCAAATGATCCCTACATTGTTTGGTACATCTATTATTATTTTTTTCTTATTTGCACTTTTGCCGGGGGATTATATTGATTCAAATCCAAAGTTAACACCAGAGAGAGCTCAAGAGTTAAGGGAATTGTATGGCTTAAACAAACCAATTATTGAAAGATATTTTCACTGGTTATTAAATGCTTTACATGGTGATTTTGGATTTTCTTTACAGTATCAAGAACCTGTAACTTCATTACTTAATAAATTTATTTGGAATACATTTATCGTTGCTGTTGCAGCTTTATTTTTCACTTGGATTATTGCTCTTATTATTGGGGTTATTTCTGCAACAAAGCAGCACTCTTGGTTTGATAGATTAGTAACAATCGGTGTCTTTGCAGCAATGTCATTTCCATCATTCTTTATCGGATTATTTTTAATTAAATTATTAGCAGTTGATTTAAAGTTACTACCTATTGGTGGCATGATTGATATTGGGAGTAACTCAACAGGGATAGCATACATATTTGAAGTATTACGTCACATGATTCTACCTGTGTTTATTTTAACGCTTCTTGGTGTAGGATCGTTAACACGATATTTTAGAACCAGCATGTTGGATGTTGTTAGGCAAGATTATATTCGTACTGCTCGTGCAAAAGGTTTAAAAGAAAGAACTGTTATTTATAAACATGCATTGAAAAATGCAATTTTACCAGCAATTACATTACTTGCTTTTGAATTACCAGGTTTATTTTCAGGAGCTATTATTATTGAACAGATTTTTAACTGGCCAGGGATTGGGAGTATTCAATTAGAAGCATTAAACTTCCGTGATTATACGGTATTAATGGCCTTTACGATGTTTCTTTCTTGTTTAACCATTATGGCTAATTTCTTAGCTGATATTGTATATGCGTTTGTTGATCCAAGAATTCGATTGAAGTAAGGGGGGAAAGATATGGAGACTATTACACCAATAATAGAGAAAAAGAAAGAACGAAAAAAGAGAAATGAATCATCACCATGGCGCCAAGCGTATAAAAAAATCAAGAAAAATAAGATGGCATTGTATGGCTTATACGTTTTAATATTCATGTTTTTATTTAGTTTTATCGGTCCAATCTTTTCACCATATGCTGATGGGAAAGTACAAGTAACACAAATTAATAAGCCACCCAGCCTATCACATTGGCTTGGAACCGATCAGTTGGGACGGGATATTTTAACTAGACTTATGCAAGCAGGACGTATCTCACTAACGATTGGTTTAGCGTCGATGCTACTATCCGTTATACTAGGAGCTCTATTAGGAGCGATTGCTGGTTTTTATCGAGGGGTTGTAGATCATTTAATTATGCGTGTTGCGGATGTGTTAATGTCCATTCCGGGATTACCGCTACTTATTATAATGGGAGCAATTCTGTCAGAATGGAAATTACCATCGGAATACCGTTTATATGTTGTAATGATTATTTTAAGTTTAGTAGGATGGCCAGGACTTGCTCGTCTTGTGAGGGGACAAATTTTAACATTGCGGGAGCAAGCCTTTATGCAAGCAGCAGATGTATTAGGATTAAAGGATTCTCGGAAAATTATCCATCATTTAATTCCTAACGTCTTTCCGTTGCTTATTGTTGTAGCAACTTTGGGTGTGGCTGGATCTATTTTAAGTGAATCCGCACTAAGTTACTTAGGTCTCGGAGTTGTTCCACCTACACCATCATGGGGGAATATGATTAGCGCAGCTAACTCATTAATTGATTTCCAAAAGCGTCCGTGGTTATGGATTCCGCCTGGTTTCGCAATCTTTATAACAGTTGTATCAATTAACTTACTTGGTGATGCACTTCGTGATGCGTTAGATCCAAAGATGAGACGGTAGGTGAGGGAATATGAGTAGAGCGGTAGTAGAGCTGAAAGATTTACAAACACACTTTCAGACAGAAGAAGGAACAGTAAAGGCTGTAAACCATGTTAGTTTTACAGTTCGAGAAGGTGAAACTGTTTGTGTTGTAGGCGAATCAGGTTGCGGGAAAAGTGTAACAGCTTTATCTATTATGGGACTTATTGCTGAATCAGGCAGTGTAGTAGGTGGAGATATTTTATATGAAGGAAAAAGTCTTTTAGGAATGAAAGAGAAGGAGCTTCGTAGTTTAAGAGGTAATGATATTGCGATGATTTTCCAAGAACCGATGACATCGCTGAATCCGGTCTTCACTGTAGGAGAACAGATTGTAGAGACGTTAAGGGAGCATGAACTACTTAGTAAAAACGAAGCGTATAAGAAAGCAATTGAGTTAATTCGTAAAGTTGGTATAGCTCGTGCGGATGAAATCGTCCATTCTTATCCGCACGAACTAAGTGGCGGGATGTTACAACGTATTATGATTGCTATTGCACTTAGTTGTAATCCGAAGTTATTAATTGCTGATGAACCGACAACGGCTCTTGATGTTACGATTCAAGCTCAAATATTAGACTTATTAAGACAAGTGAAAGAGGAATTTAAAACATCCATTTTATTAATTACACATGATTTAGGCGTTGTAGCAGAAATGGCTGATTACGTTGTCGTTATGTATGGTGGGAAAGTTATTGAAGAAGCACCAGTACTAGAGATATTCCAAAATCCGAAACACCCGTATACGAAAGGCTTGTTGAAATCAAAACCAGTGATGGGAAAACGAATAGATAAACTATATTCTATTCCAGGGCAAGTTCCTAATTTAGTTGGTTTGGATGAATTCTGCTACTTCAGCGGTCGTTGTGAGCATTGTATGGAAATATGTAAAGAAGAAGCACCGAATCTAAATGTACATGATGAGAATCATAAAGTAGCTTGCTGGTTATATGAGGAGCGTGCGGAACAATGAGTGAACCATTATTAGAAGTAAAAAACTTAAAAACATATTTTCCGATTAAAGGTGGCATATTTAGTAGAACGGTTGGACATGTAAAAGCAGTTGATGGAGTAAGTTTTACTATTAATAAAGGCGAAGTGTTTGGTCTTGTTGGTGAATCAGGAAGCGGAAAAACGACGATAGGAAAAACCATTTTACGTCTCGTCCAAAAAACGGAGGGGGAAGTGAAGTTTAAAGGACACGATGTTCATTCTTTATCAAAAGAGGAATTAAGAAAACATCGTCCTAATATGCAGCTTGTGTTTCAAGATCCATTTAGCTCATTAAATCCGCGAATGAGAATTGGAGAAGCACTGGGCGAGCCGATGTTGGCTCACGGACTAGCGTCGAAAGAAAATGTCCGTGAAAAAGTAACAGAAGTATTAGAGTTATGTGGCTTAGCCCCCTATCATATTGACCGGTACCCTCATGAGTTTTCTGGTGGACAACGTCAACGTATCGTTATCGCAAGAGCTATGGTATTAAACCCAGAATTCATTGTAGCCGACGAACCTGTGGCAGCACTAGATGTATCTATTCAAGCACAGATCATTAACTTATTTAGTGAGTTACAGGAGAAAAAGGGACTATCTTATTTGTTCATTTCACATGATTTAAGTGTAGTCGAACATTTATGTACGAAAATCGGGATTATGTATTTAGGAACGATTGTGGAAACAGCGCCGCGTGATGAGTTATTTACGAACCCACTTCATCCGTATACAAAAGCATTGTTATCGGCTGTGCCAATACCAGATCCAACAGTGAAGCGAGAGAGAATCATACTAGAGGGTGACATTCCAAGTCCAGCAAATCCACCTTCGGGTTGTCGCTTTCATACACGTTGCCCGTTTGCAACAGATATTTGTAAACAAGCGGTACCAGAATTCCGTAATGTTGGTGAGGAGCATTTTGTTGCTTGTCATCATGTATAAAAAAAGGACTCTTTCAAATAGAAAGAGTCCTTTTCTTTTATTTACTAGATGAAGTTTGTTTCAATACAAATTGCTCGATTGCATGAGCAACACCATGTTCATTGTTTGTTAATGTTACAACATCACATAGTTTTTTTACATCTTCTTCAGCATTTCCCATTGCAACTGATAAGCCAGCTACTTGCAACATTGGTACATCATTAAAGTTGTCCCCGACAGCAATAGTATCTTCAATTGGTATATTGAAATAAGCAGCCATTTCTTGTAGACCGTTTCCTTTATGACCATGCTTATCCATAATTTCTACATTAGTAGGAGCTGATGCCGTAACTGAAATATCAGTGTCTTCTTGTAACATGCTTAATAGCTGTGCACGATGAGCTGCATTAAATGTCAAAATGAAGAATTTAGATATTTCTAATTCTGGATTATTTACAACATCTTCGATTTTTTGGAAATCAGTAATTAAGTTTGATTTCTTTTGTTTTTCTGTAATTCTTTCAAGTTCTTCAAGTGTAACATCTAGTGCATGCTTGTTCTCTTCAAACGCTTGCATGACTTGATCTTGCCATGTATATGGAGAATAAACTCCGTTATTCGTATATAGCTTATATGGAAAACCTTCAGATTCTAGTAATTTTGCAAGCTTGTATACTTTATCGTTTTGTAAACAACGCGAGTTAATTACCTTTCCATCCACATAAACAATTGCCCCATTGCTCGCTCCAACTGGAAGAGATAGTTTATATTCTTCCAATAATTTTAAAGCATCCTCTTTTGCACGACCAGAACAAATCATGACAATATGACCGGCCTCTTTGGCAGTTTGGATAGCCTGTAAGTTCTCTTTGGAGATCTCAAGATTAGATGATAGTAGTGTACCATCCATATCTAATGCGATTAATTTCAAAATGACCACCTCTTTGCTTTTATTATACATAGTTATATAGAGGAAACATATAAACTTATCTTGGAAAGATTGTATTTTATCCCGCTTTAATGGGCAGTAAGACCCCCACCTCAAAATTCAGCGAAAGCAAAGAAGTTAGGTGTGGGATCAACTGCCCATTAAAGTCCGATTGGTTCAACTAATAATCAGTGGGGGATAAAGAAACCCCCACTGATTAAAGTTTCACTTTATCTAGCACGGACAGTTAGTAAAAGCTTGATAGATTCCAACGTATTCATTTAAATATGTACTTTGATTTGTAACAAAAGTAGAGGTAAGTAGGGGGATGTTTCGTTATATGACTGTAATATTACAATAACATTACAAACGTCAACTTAGTAGAAAGTGCATTAAAATAAGGTTTTTAAGGGTGTTTATAAAAAAACGTAAAAAAAGTGTAATAAAATTTACGTAATTATATTGCAACGTAACAATAGTTATGTTACATTAATGTTACAAACGTTACGTTATTAACTTTAATGTAACGCTAACATAAAAACTATGAAATAAACATTTCTTAGAAATTACATATAGATAACTTATTAAAAAGGAGGATACATAAAATGAAAGAGCAAGTATTACAAGTAACAAAAGGTGATTTCGTAGGATCAGCAAGTGGAGCAGTAGTATTAACAGCATTAATCGTATTTCTATCAAGCGTATTAGTATAATAGAAGTTTTGTAATAAAAGAAAAAGAGAGGAGAATGCAAAATGAAAGAGCAAGTATTACAAGTAACAAAAGGTGATTTCGTAGGATCAGCAAGTGGAGCAGTAGTATTAACAGCATTAATCGTATTTCTATCAAGCGTATTAGTATAATAGAAGCTTTTTAATAAAAGAAAAAGAGAGGAGAATACAAAATGAAAGAGCAAGTATTACAAGTAACAAAAGGTGACTTCGTAGGATCGGCAAGTGGAGCAGTAGTATTAACAGCATTAATCGTATTTCTATCAAGCGTATTAGTATAATAGAAGCTTTGTAATAAAGAAAAAGAGAGGAGAATGCAAAATGAAAGAGCAAGTATTACAAGTAACAAAAGGTGACTTCGTAGGATCAGCAAGTGGAGCAGTAGTATTAACGGCATTAATCGTATTTCTATCGAGTGTATTAGTATAATAGAAGTTTTAAATTATACAAAATGAAAGGAGAATGAGGAATATGAACAGTGAACAAGTGTTACAAGTAACAAAAACAGATTTATTAGGATCATTAGGTGGAGCGGTAGTATTAACATCATTTATTCTATTCCTTGCAAATATATTAGTATGAGATATATAAATACAATCATTCAAAAAAAATAAAGACTCTAGCATATTAGTAAGTAGTTAATATGTTGGGGTCTTTTTTGTTTTCCTCTCATATATACCTTCAAGTATGAATACTCCCTCCGTCATGTAAAGAGAAAAAAGTCGAATTTTATATGTAAGAAAAAAAGAGGAATTTGACAGAAAAGATAGAAAATTTTAAAGGTCAGAATTTGTTAGCTTGCTAACTAATTTCTAATAACTTACGTTGGAAGCGTTTTCGGTTGGTTTTAAGTATGGACCATTTAATCTATTTACAGGGGGATGAGGATTTTATGAAACAAAAATCTATGGATACGCTAGCTGCACAAATGGAGGACTTTTTTCCGGTACGTGATGTAGATCATTTGGAATTTTACGTAGGAAATGCAAAGCAATCAAGTTATTACCTTGCGAGAGCATTTGGATTCAAAATTGTGGCTTACTCTGGATTAGAAACTGGTAACCGTGAAAAGGTATCTTATGTTCTTGTGCAAAAAAATATGCGTTTTGTTGTGTCTGGAGCTTTAAGTAGCGACAATCGTATCGCAGAATTTGTAAAGACACATGGCGATGGTGTAAAAGATGTTGCATTACTTGTTGACGATGTTGATAAGGCATACTCGGAAGCAGTGAAACGTGGTGCCGTCGCGATTGCTCCACCTGTGGAATTAACAGACGAGAACGGTACACTGAAAAAAGCAGTTATTGGTACGTATGGTGATACAATTCACACGCTTGTAGAGCGTAAAAATTATAAAGGAACATTTATGCCGGGATTCCAACAGGTGGAGTTTAATATTCCATTTGAAGAGTCAGGTTTAATTGCTGTAGACCACGTAGTTGGTAATGTTGAAAAAATGGAAGAGTGGGTTAGTTATTACGAGAACGTTATGGGCTTTAAACAAATGATTCATTTTGATGATGACGATATTAGTACAGAGTATTCGGCGTTAATGTCAAAAGTAATGACGAATGGAAGTCGTATTAAGTTCCCTATTAACGAGCCAGCAGATGGAAAGAGAAAGTCGCAAATTCAAGAGTATTTAGAGTTCTACAATGGAGCAGGGGTACAACATCTTGCTTTACTAACAAGCGATATCGTTAAAACAGTGGAAGCACTGCGTGCAAATGGTGTGGAGTTTTTAGATACACCTGATACTTATTATGATGAGTTAAGTGCACGAGTTGGAAAAATTGATGAGGAAATTGATAGATTAAAAGAATTAAAGATTTTAGTAGATCGTGATGAGGAAGGATACTTACTACAAATCTTTACGAAACCAATTGTAGATCGTCCAACTTTATTTATTGAAATCATTCAACGTAAAGGTTCTCGCGGATTTGGAGAAGGGAACTTTAAAGCATTATTCGAATCAATTGAAAGAGAACAGGAACGTCGCGGAAACTTATAAGATTTGTATCCACCAGCAAAAGTCTTTTTGTTGGTGGAAATTTCATTTTCATAGGGAGGAATCATGATGAAATTTGTTACATTTCGTCTTCCTTCGAAAGAAATGCGAGCTGGATGGCTTGAAGGTGACAAAGTAATTGATATGAATCTTGCTAGTGATGGAAAATTACCTTCTTCTATGTTTGCCTTTTTAGAGAAAGCGGATGAGTATGTAGAAGTATTGCGTAAGATTAAGAATCCGGAAAAGGGTGTATATTCCTTAAAGGACGTACAATTAGCGGCGGCAATTCCTAATCCGAGTAGTATTCGGGATTTTTACGCGTTTGAACAGCATGTAAAAACGGCCCGTGGCCGAAGAGGGCTAGATGTTGTACCTGAATGGTACGATATCCCGGTTTTTTATTTTACGAACCATCGTGCTGTAATTGGTCCGGGTGATTTTGTAATTGGTCCGAAGAAATCTAGAAAACTTGATTATGAGCTAGAGATTGCTTGCGTAATTGGGAAAGAAGGAAGAAATATTTCTTGTGAGCAAGCAGAAGAATACATTTTTGGTTATTGTATTATGAATGACTGGAGTGCAAGGGACTTACAAGCAACAGAAATGAAGGTAGGACTTGGTCCAGCAAAAGGAAAAGATTTTGCAACTGCATTAGGAGCGCACCTTGTTACGAAAGAGGAACTGGATGTGTATCGTAACGGTGACCGTTATGAATTAGAAATGACTGCTCATGTAAATGGAAAACTATTATCAAAGGGGAACTTCCAAGATATTTACTATACATTTGCTGAAATGATTGAACGTGCTTCAGAAGACGTTACGTTATATCCAGGCGATGTGATTGGTTCTGGGACAGTAGGAACAGGTTGTATTTTAGAACTGGGTACGGAAGAGTGGCTGCAAGATGGAGATGTTGTAGAACTTACGATTACTGGTTTAGGTACGTTACGTAATACGGTCAAAAAAGAAATGGAAGCAGGTGATGGGCATGTTTTATCGTCACATGGGGGAGCTACCTCATAAACGACATGTACAATTCCGTAAAAAGGATGGATCGCTTTATCGTGAACAGGTAATGGGAACGAAAGGTTTTTCTGGTACGCAGTCTATTTTGTATCATCATTATATGCCAACAGAAGTATCGCATTCAGCGGTATCACATTCCTGTCAGTTGCAGTATGAAGAAGATGTAGCTCTTGCTCATCGTCATTTTCGCACGAAAGAAAATAAAAAAACTGGCGATGCAGTAAGTGGAAGAAACTTTATGCTTGGGAATGAGGATTTATTAATTGGAGTAGTGACTCCAACAGAAAAAATGGACTATTTCTATCGTAATGGTGATGGCGATGAAATGTTATTTGTTCATTACGGAACAGGGAAAATTGAAACGATGTTTGGAACGATTCACTATCGAAAAGGTGATTATGTAACGATTCCAATTGGCACAATCTATCGTGTTATTCCAAATGAAGGAGAGACTAAGCTTCTTGTTGTAGAGGCAAATAGTCAAATTACAACGCCGCGTCGCTATCGTAATGAATACGGACAATTGTTAGAGCATAGTCCGTTTTGTGAGAGGGATATTCGTGGTCCTGAAAAATTAGAGACGCATGATGAAAAAGGTGAGTTTGTCGTAATGACAAAGTCGCGAGGGTATATGCATAAACATGTTTTAGGGCACCATCCGTTAGATGTTGTTGGATGGGATGGCTATTTATATCCGTGGGTCTTTAATGTAGAGGACTTTGAACCAATCACAGGTCGTATTCATCAGCCACCTCCAGTACATCAAACGTTCGAAGGTCACAATTTCGTTATTTGCTCTTTCGTACCGCGTTTATATGACTATCATCCAGAATCTATTCCGGCACCATATTATCATAGTAACGTGAATAGTGATGAAGTACTGTACTATGTAGAAGGAAACTTTATGAGCCGGAAAGGTGTGGAAGAAGGTTCTATTACACTTCATCCGAGCGGAATTCCTCATGGGCCGCACCCTGGGAAAACAGAGGCGAGTATAGGGAAGAAAGAAACGCTTGAATTAGCTGTTATGATAGATACATTCCGTCCGCTTCGTATTGTAAAACAAGCACATGAGACGGAAGATGAAAAATATATGTATAGCTGGATTGAAGAAGGTTCACATACTGTGAAATAAGTAAAAAGAGGCATGCTCACTTAGTGAGCATGCCTCTTTTATGGAATCGACATGTATAATAATACCAAAAAAAGTTATAGAAAGATATATAGAAAGATATATAGAAAGAAGGATAAGAATAGGGCATATTCAGAAGAATTTCTACTTATTTCGACAAAAGTATTGACTGGGGAAAGTGCTATGAGTAAAATAAAAAAGCGAATTAAAAATTTTCAGAAAATTTAAAACTTGGAGGAGCATGCTATGAAGCAAATTTTTCAAAAGAAGCCTATTGCAAAGCTAATGCAAGAGAGTAAGCAAAAGACGTTAGCAAGAACATTGGGTGCATTGGATTTAACTATGCTTGGAATCGGGGCAATTGTTGGAACAGGTATTTTTGTTCTAACGGGCGTGGTGGCAGCAAAACATTCTGGACCAGCTATTATATTATCATTTGCGATAGCCGCGTTAGCCTGTGCCTTTGCTGCATTTTGTTATGCTGAATTCGCTTCTTCAGTTCCTGTCTCAGGCAGTGTGTATACGTACACATATGCGACGATGGGAGAGGTATTCGCATTTTTAATTGGATGGGACTTAATGCTTGAGTATTTACTCGCTACATCTGCTGTAGCAAACGGTTGGTCCGCTTATTTCCAATCTTTATTAAAGGGATTTGGAATCCATATTCCTACCATTCTCTCCTCGGCCCCTGGTACAGGAAAGGGTGGAATAATTGATTTGCCTGCGGTTCTAATTATTTTAGTGATGACAGTTCTTTTATCGAGAGGTGTTCGTGAAAGTGCACGAATAAATAATATTATGGTGTTTATTAAATTGGCGGTTGTTCTCATATTTATCTTTGCTGGTTTTAATTATGTAAAACCTGAAAATTGGACACCTTTTATGCCGTTTGGCTTAGATGGTGTAATGGCTGGAGCTGCTACAGTCTTTTTCGCATTCATAGGGTTTGATGCAGTTTCAACGGCAGCAGAAGAAGTGAAACGTCCACAACGTGATTTGCCAATTGGCATTATTGCATCTTTATTAATTTGTACGGTTCTTTATATTGTTGTTTCACTTATTTTGACAGGAATTGTTCCATACGGACAGTTAAATATATCAGATCCAGTTGCTTTTGCGCTTCAATTTATTGGACAAGATAGTTTAGCAGGAGTAATTTCAGTAGGAGCAATTACAGGAATTACAACAGTAATGTTAGTTATGATGTATGGGCAAGTACGTGTTTCGTATGCAATGAGTAGAGACGGATTATTACCGAAGCGTCTTGCTAAAGTTCACCCGAAATTTAAAACACCGTTTTTAAATACGTGGACAACAGGAATTATTGCAGCGCTTATTTCAGGATTAATAGATTTAAATGTGTTAGCGCATCTTGTAAATATGGGGACTTTATCAGCCTTCGCACTTGTAGCTGTTGCTGTTATTGTAATGAGAAGAACGCATCCTGAATTACCAAGAGCATTTAAGGCGCCGCTTGTACCATTTTTACCAGCATTAACAGTGGTTTTTTGTTTATACTTAATGCTTCAATTATCCGGAACGGCTTGGATTAGTTTTGGAGTATGGATGGTTATCGGTATTGCGGTTTACTTCTTATATAGCCGAAAACATAGTGCTTTAAATAGTAGTAAAGACGAAGATGATGCAGCAAATTTATAAGTAGAAAAATCCATCCTAATTCAGTTAGGGTGGATTTTTTGTTCTGAAAATTTACATTCTTCTGAAATTATTATAAGATGATTGTTGGCGAACTAAAGGGGTGGAATGATGAAAAATACGTGGCGTGAGTTAAGAGAGATGGACCGTAACGTATGGATACGGTTTATTGGTGAGACGTTAAATGGAATTGCAATGATGATGTTGATGCCTTTTTTTGCATTATATTTAAAAGATAAGGTAGATTCATTATTGCAGGTTGGAGTTATTATGGCGCTTTCTCCAATTGCTGCAAGCTTTGGATCAATTATAGGGGGAAGAATTGCTGATATATATGGAAGAAAGCCAATTATGATATTTTCGATGACGAGTAATGCGGTATTAATGCTCGGTTTTTTATTTATAGAAGGATTTATTCCTTACGCAATTTTATCTGTTTTTTTAGGATTAAGTAATTCGCTATTTCATCCAGCTGCATCAGCGATGGTTGCGGATGTAACAATTCCAAAAAAAAGAACAGAAGCATATGGATTATTGCGAATGGGGCACAATATAGGTGCTGCAATTGGCCCGATAATGGGCGCTTCAGTAGTTATGTTTTCAAAGAATCTTGTGTTTATTATTGCCTCGTCTACGATGTTATTTTATGCATTACTTGTATTCATTCTTATCCAAGAGACAATGCCAAAGAACGCGAATAAAGAGGAGAATAAAGAAAAGGAATCAGGGGTGGTTTGGAAAATAGTAATGAGAGATAAGGCACTAATGATTTATTTATTAGCAGGTATCATTATTTCGATGGGGTTTTCTCAAACAGAAGGCATGTTGCCACTGCACTTTGATAACGAAATGAAGGGTATCTTTGGTACTAACAATCCATACCCATATTTAATGGCTTTAAATGGACTATTAGTTGTGTTGTTCCAGTTTCCAATTTCAAAATGGGCCACAGATAAACCTGTCGGGAAGACGATGTTATATGGTGCATGTTTGTTCGGGATTGGTTTGTTCTTTATAGGGTGGTTACCGAAGTGGTTTGGAGAATTTAATGCAAATGCTACGATTATTTTAATAACGTTGCTGTTTGTTTATGCCATATATACATTAGGTGAGATGATTATGTCGCCTGTACAGATGACGTTTGTAGCGAATTTGGCTCCTGAGCATTTGAGAGGGACTTATATGGGAGCTGCGAGTTTGCAGTGGATTACAGGAGGTGCACTCGGTCCGCTTTTGGGAGGTTTTTTATTAGATCGATTACTTGGCCACTTGCTATTTACAATTTTAGCGATAGGATGTGTAGTTGCAGGTATTGTATATGTTTCTTTAGATCGTCTCGTTGAACAAAGGCAAAAAGGCACACTGACTAAACAATCTTCTTAATGAGTAGATGACATACACAAAAAGGGGATTTCTACATATTCTAGGTACATAACTAGATTGAGCTGTAATTTTATATATGTATGAAGAAATTTAAGTGAAAAAAGTATAGAAAACCAATAAGTGATGTCATTTATTTATTTGTGGAAGTTACATTTTATTTCAAATAGGAACTACCTATTTTTATAAAAAGTGCTAAAATAGAAAAATGAAAACAATTGGTTAGGGTGATTTCAGTGACAAAAATTAAATTAGGTTTATTATATGGTGGAAAATCAGCTGAGCATCAAGTTTCGCTACAAACGGCTCTTGCTGCTATTAAAGCATTAAATCAAGATAAATTCGAGATTCATCCGATTTATATTACAGAACAAGGTCAATGGGTGCGCGGTGAGCGTATTGAAGGTGAAGTAACAGATGTTGAAGTTCTAAAAATGAGCGGTGCAGAAAATGCGATTTCTCCGTTATCATTAAGCACAGAAATTATTCCATCTGCAGCTTCTGAGGAAAATGCTATCGATGTTATTTTCCCATTATTACATGGACCAAATGGTGAAGATGGAACAGTTCAAGGATTATTAGAATTAATGAACATTCCTTATGTAGGAAATGGTGTTCTAGCATCTGCTGCTGGTATGGATAAAATTGTTATGAAAAACATTTTTGCAGAAGCTGGATTAAAACAAGCAAAATATGCATCATTCATTCGTAGCACATGGGAAAAAGATTGTGAAACAGCATATGAAAAAGTAGAAGAAGTTTTAGGATATCCTTGCTTCGTAAAACCAGCAAACCTTGGTTCAAGTGTTGGTATTAATAAGTGTAAAAATCGTGAAGAGCTTGAGAATGCATTTGAAGAGGCGTTCCAATTTGACCGCAAAATTATTGTAGAAGAAAATATTGTTGGACGTGAAGTAGAAGTTGGTGTACTAGGTAATGATGAGCCGAAATGTTCAGTTGTAGGTGAAATCGTACCGAAAAAAGACTTCTATGATTATAAGTCGAAATACATCGATGGTGATACAGCGTTAATTATTCCAGCTGAAATGACAGAAGAAGAGTCTAACGTTATTAAGCGAGATGCGATTATTGCATTCCAATCATTAGATGGTGCTGGCTTAACAAGAGCTGATTTCTTCTTAACGAAAGATGGAGAAGTATATATTAACGAAGTGAATACGATGCCAGGATTTACGCCGTTTAGTATGTTCCCTCTATTATGGCAACATACTGGATTACCGTATCCGAAATTAATTGAAGAGCTAATCAATTTAGCAATTGCGCGTCACGAGGAAAAACAAAAAATTAAATATACAATCTAACAAAAAAGGAGGAAGCACTATTCGTAGGAATAGTGCTTCCTCTATGTAAGGAGTGTTTTCATGATAAATCGAACGTTAAAACAAGTAGAACAGATGGTAAATGGTACGGGATTAGCAGAGCAATATGAGGGAATTACTATACAAGGAGTGTCTATTGATACGAGAAAAATTGAAAAGGGAAACTTATATGTTCCAATTCAAGGTGAACGTTTCGATGGACATGCTTTTGTGGACAAAGCTGTTGAAAATGGAGCTGTGGCGACATTATGGATGAAAGATGTAGCAAATCCACCTGAGAATCTTCCAGTTATTTTTGTAGAAGACACGCTATCGGCATTACAAATATTAGCAAAAAATTATCGCGATCAATTGGATGTTAAGGTTATTGGTGTGACAGGTAGTAACGGTAAAACATCTACAAAAGATATTGTAACAAGTCTTCTTGCGACTAAATTCAAAGTTCAAAAAACAGAAGGAAACTTCAATAACCATATTGGGTTACCTCTTACCATTTTAAACTTAGAAGAAAATACAGAAGTGGCTGTATTAGAAATGGGTATGTCGAGCCGAGGGGAAATTGAATTCTTATCTAAGTTAGCACGTCCAAATGCAGCTATCATTACGAACATTGGTGAGGCACATTTAATGGACTTAGGCTCTCGTGAGGCGATTGCTGAAGCGAAATTGGAAATTGTGACAGGATTACAAGAAGGTGGAGTATTCGTATATAACGGAGATGAGCCATTATTAACAAATCGTGTTCCTGAAATGAATTTAATGGCTGAAACAGTTACGTTTGGTGACGCTAGAGCAAATGATTACTATCCAACGACTGTAACATTACAGGCAACTGGGACGCACTTTAAAATGAATAGAGAAGAAAATATTTCATTCTATCTACCGGTATTAGGAAAACATAATGTGTACAATACGCTTGCTTCAATGGCAATTGCGAAACATTTCGGTGTAACGTGGGAAGAGATGAAAGAAGGTTTAGTTACACTTCAAATGACAGGCATGCGTATGGAGATTGTAAAAACAAATAGTGGTTTAACAATTATCAATGATGCTTATAATGCAAGTCCAACGGCTATGGAAGCAGCATTCCACTTAATGAATGGTTTAGATGGATTTGCTAAAAAGATTGTTGTACTCGGTGATATGTTAGAGCTTGGAAATCAAGAAGTACAGTTTCATTATGAAGTAGGTAAATTAATCGATCCAGCAAAAATCTCATATGTGTTCACATATGGTAAATTAGGGGCTCAAATTGCTGAAGGAGCGAAAATTAATTTCCCTAATGAACGTGTAAAGGCGTATGATAATAAAGAAGAGTTAGTAAAAGAGTTGCAAGCAGTAGTTGATGCGAAAGATGTTGTATTAATAAAAGCATCTCGTGGCATGAAATTGGAAGAAGTAATTACGATGTTGAAATAATTGGTGTATATAAATAGGGATGATAGCTGCGAAAATAGAAGAAACTTATAATAAGCGCTTACAGTAAATATAAAAAAATAAAAGTGAAGAAAAAAACTCTGAATATGAAAATAAGGTAACAGTTGGGTTTGCTTTTTACACATACAAAACTTATAATTGATAAAGTGTAATAACGTTTAGAAGTATTTTCGCGAAGAATATACGCCCGTTTATATACGTGAGCATTCAGGAAAAGGGCTTTTCCGCAAATTCGGAAAACGCCTTTTTTTAAATGATAAGTATAGGATAGAAAAGGAGAAGTAACATTGACAACATTTCGAGAATTAGGATTAAGTGAGTCTTTACTGCAATCTGTTGAAAGCATGGGCTTTGAAGAGGCTACGCCGATTCAAGCTGAAACAATTCCACATGCATTGCAAGGTAAAGATATTATTGGGCAAGCACAAACAGGTACAGGGAAAACAGCAGCATTCGGATTACCACTATTAGATAAAGTGGATACAAATAAAGAAGCAGTTCAAGGTATTGTTATCGCGCCAACGCGTGAATTAGCAATTCAAGTTGGAGAAGAGCTATACAAAATTGGTAAACATAAACGCGTTCGTATTTTACCAATCTATGGTGGTCAAGATATTAACCGCCAAATTCGTGCTCTAAAAAAACACCCACACATTATTGTTGGTACGCCGGGTCGTATTTTAGATCATATTAACCGTAAAACACTTCGCTTACAAAACGTAGAGACTGTTGTTCTTGACGAAGCGGATGAAATGTTAAACATGGGCTTCATTGAAGATATTGAAGCGATTTTAACAGATGTGCCAGAAACACATCAAACATTATTATTCTCAGCGACAATGCCAGATCCAATCCGTCGTATTGCTGAGCGTTTCATGACTGAGCCTCAACACATTAAAGTAAAAGCAAAAGAAGTAACAATGCCAAACATTCAGCAGTTCTATTTAGAAGTGCAAGAAAAGAAAAAGTTTGACGTGTTAACACGCTTACTAGATATTCAATCTCCAGAGCTTGCAATCGTATTCGGTCGTACAAAGCGTCGTGTTGATGAATTATCAGAAGCGTTAAACTTACGTGGTTATGCAGCAGAAGGTATTCACGGTGACTTAACACAAGCGAAGCGTATGTCTGTATTACGTAAATTTAAAGAAGGTGCTATTGAAGTTCTTGTTGCAACAGACGTTGCTGCACGTGGTCTTGATATTTCAGGCGTAACACACGTATATAACTTCGATATCCCACAAGATCCAGAATCATACGTTCACCGTATCGGTCGTACTGGCCGTGCTGGTAAAAAAGGTATTGCAATGCTATTTGTAACACCACGTGAATCAGGACAATTAAAAAATATCGAGCGCACAACAAAACGTAAAGTTGATCGTATGGAAGCACCGACACTTGACGAGGCATTAGAAGGTCAACAACGTTTAATCGCTGAAAAACTTCAAAGCACAATTCAAAATGAGAATTTATCATACTACAAGCGTATTGCAGAAGAAATGTTAGAAGAGAACGACTCTGTAACAGTAGTAGCTGCTGCTTTAAAAATGATGACAAAAGAACCAGATACAACTCCAATCGCTTTAACATCAGAACCACCAGTTGTTTCAAGAGGTGGCGGTTCTAAAAAACGCGGCGGTAACGGAGGCGGATACCGTGATGGTAACCGTAATCGTAGTCGTGACGGACGCGGCGGTGGCGATGGTCGTAACCGTGATCGCAATCGTGATGGACGCGGTGGTGGCGATGGCCGTAACCGTGATCGTAATCGTGATGGCGGTAGCCGTGGTCGTAAAGGTGAAGGTCAAGGGCGTCCTGGATCTTCAAATGGACGTGGCGAAAGAAAACATCATAGCCGTCCACAAGCTTAATACAAAAGAGAATGCCCTTTGCCGGCATTCTCTTTTTTTATTTCTGTAATTGTACATACTACATAATAACTTGTGTAGAAAAGAGGTGCTACATGCTTGTAAGACTTGGGTATGTTGCGATGAGTGTACATGTAAAGAACGCATCTCCATCTCAAACGATGACATATGCGCAGTTTCAACGAATTGATGACCGAGAGGCTGCAATTCGTAAACTCGAAAGAATTGCTAATTCGAATTTAGAAAATTGCTTACGGTTATTAAAGCATAATAAAGGGCATGATATATCTTTCTTTCGGCTTAGTTCCAAGCTTGTTCCTTTAGCGAATCATGAGGAGTTGTTAGAGTGGAACTATATTCGCCCCTTAAAAGAAAATTTAAAGCTGCTAGGTGGTTACGCTATTCGAATGAATATGCGTATTGATTTCCATCCAGATCATTTTGTTGTGCTGAATTCACCTGAAGAGAAAATTTTTAAGCAATCTGTAAAAACATTGCAGATGCATAAAAAATTATTAAAAGGTATGGGAATTGAACATAAGCAACGATGCGTATTACATGTGGGTGGAGGTTATAACGATAAGGAGCTCGCATTAGAACGCTTTATAGAAAATTGGTCAAGTGTTCCAAGAGGTATCCAAGAGATGGTCATATTAGAAAATGATGATACGACCTTTTCTTTAGAAGAAACATTGTATTTAGGTGAAAAGTTAGATATTCCAGTCGTGTTTGATTTGCATCACCATATGATGAATCATGATCGAGAAGATTGGCATGAAGATTGGGCGCGTGTTGTACATACGTGGGAGTCGTCTTTGTTACCAGTGAAAATGCACATTTCTAGTCCTAGAGAAGGGAAAGACCCGAGAGCGCATGCGGACTTTATTGACGTAGATAGTTTTTTATCTTTTTTAAAAAAGATAAAGGGAAGTGTTCCGCAAATTGATTGTATGATTGAGGCGAAGAAGAAGGATGAGTCTTTATTTCAATTAATGAGAGATTTAAGTAAACAAACAGAGGTAGAAATTGTCGATGGTGCGAGCTTTTATATTAAATAAGCTCTGCACCATCGAATTTTTTTGCTAATAAAGGAGTGCAAATACCACCAATGATCAATCCTGTCAAATGACTTATAGGGTTAGCGGAGGGATTGAAGAAAGTGAATAGTAGTAATATACATATCATGATTGAAAAAATAGCAATGTCTCTTGGATTGGAAGAACGATATCGACTATACAATAGAAATAATTGTGCTCCTAGCAATCCAAAAATACCACCAGATGCCCCGGCATGAATATATTCAAGGGGCATAATAAGATAAGAAGAAATATTTCCAAGAATGCCAGAAAGGAAAAAAATAATGATGAAAGAAAAGTGCCCTAGTTGTTTTTCAATAGAAGAGCCGAGTACAAATAAACAAATACTATTAGAAAGGAAATGTTGTAAGTCTACATGTACAAGTAAGGAAGTTATGAGACGCCACCATTCTCCTTTAGCGATATATTCATTGTAGGATGACATGGGAAAGAGAAAAAAGTCGCCTAACATAATCATGACTAATTGTATGAGAAGTAAAGCGATGACGATTGGTTGTAAGGGAATGCGGGCAGAAGGTATTAGCATGTTGTTAGTATCACTCCTTTTGCATCAGAAAGATTCTCTGTTATTCTTACAATATGAAAAAAGAAAGCTAAATAGAAGAAGGGGATTTTGAAATGATTGTAGGGATTGGAATCGATATTATTGAATTGAATCGAATTGAAAAAATGCTAGATGGAAAACTTAAATTTATGGAGCGTATTTTAACTGAAAGTGAACGTAATGTTGCTAAGGAACTGAAGGGAAGTCGTCTTACAGAGTTTGTAGCTGGAAGATTTGCAGCGAAAGAGGCGTATTCAAAAGCGGTAGGGACTGGTATTGGGAAAGAAGTAAGTTTTTTAGATATTGAAGTAAGAAATGATGCTAGAGGTAAGCCGATTCTCGTTACAAGTACAGAGCATATTGTTCATTTATCAATTAGTCATAGTAGGGAATTTGCTGTTGCTCAAGTTGTTTTAGAAAGCTCGTCACGCTAGTCTGCATATTTTATATCTTTGTCTCATATATTTGATGTAGCGATAAGGAAGGCACATCTTCCATTCATTTATAGGGGCAAAGGGGCTGAAGTGATGAAAAGGCGTCTGTTTTTAGTTCTTGTCGGTTTATTAACCGTTTTTGTGTTGGCGGGTTGTATGGAAAAGAAACAAGATGATGTTGTGAGAGATTTAGAGGCGAAAGTAAAAGGGATGAAAAGTTATCAAGCTGAAGCAAAACTATCTATTAAAACAGGGAATGAGCCTCAGGAGTATAAGGTAGAAATATGGCATAAGGAACCTTCTTTTTATCGTGTGAATTTGCAGAATGCGAAGAAAGATCAAAGCCAAATTATTTTAAGGAATGAAGAAGGGGTATTTGTATTAACGCCAGCGCTTAATAAGAGTTTCCGTTTCCAAAGTGATTGGCCGCAAAATAGTAGCCAGGCTTATTTATATGAATCCCTTGTGAGAGATATTTTGCAGGATAAGAAAAACCTTACTTTTGAAAAAACAGATAAGTATTATATTTTTAAAACGAAAA
The DNA here is from genome assembly GCF_022664315.1 of Bacillus cereus group sp. BfR-BA-01309. Classification (NCBI taxonomy): domain Bacteria; kingdom Bacillati; phylum Bacillota; class Bacilli; order Caryophanales; family Bacillaceae; genus Bacillus; species Bacillus cereus group sp. BfR-BA-01309. The sequence continues at coordinate 7,258 of NZ_JAKUHE010000017.1, read as the reverse complement.
CAAACTATCAACATCAAAACATGTTACCGAAACAAGAGATTACATTGAAGAAAAGTGACTTAACACCAGTTTCGGTGAAGTTAATGGATAATGATCAAAATGTTCTTGTGAAAGTAGATTTCTCAAAAGTGAAATTTGATGCGAAATTTGATAAAGGTGCATTTGATACGAAACAAAATATGTCTAGAGCGCAAGTAGATGTTCCAACAACAGCGAAAGAAGACAAACCATTTGCAATTTTGTATCCGCGTGATACGCCGCAAGGTATGGTTTTGAAAGATGAAAAAGAGTTGAAGACAGACAGTGGCAAGCGTGCGATACTCACATACACTGGAAGTAAGAAATCCTTTACTTTGATACAAGAAAAGGCAAAAGTTGCAGAGGCTTCGTCAGCGATAAGTGTGAGCGGAGAATTGGTTGATCTTGGCTTTACAATTGGGGCATTGACGAAAGATTCTTTAACGTGGTCGCATAACGGAGTAGAATATATGCTCGTGTCTAAAGGTTTAGAGCCGAAGGAGCTATTAATGGTTGCTCGTTCAGTTACAGAGAAGCAAGTGAAGTAAACTTCTTAGACGTGGTGATATATGTGCACCACGTCTTTTCTTAGTTTGAAGGGTGGATTTCATAAAAGAAGCATATAAAAGAATAAGCTTCGCATATCGTGTATAAGGAAGTGTATTTATGGAAGAAGCACCATTTTACCGTGACACTTGGGTGGAAGTGGATTTAGATGCGATCTATAACAATATTACACATATTAAAAATTTCATTCCAAGTGATGTAGAGATTTTTGCTGTAGTTAAAGCGAATGCATATGGACACGATTATGTACCGGTAGCTAAAACGGCATTAGAAGCAGGGGCGACAAGGTTAGCGGTTGCCTTTTTAGATGAAGCTTTAGTGCTTCGAAGGGCTGGTATTACTGTGCCGATTTTAGTGTTAGGTCCTTCCCCACCTCGTGATGTCAATGTAGCTGCTGAAAATGATGTAGCGTTAACTGTTTTTCAAAAAGAATGGGTGGATGAAGCGATCAAACTTTGGGATGGTTCATCTACAATGAAATACCATATTAATTTCGATAGTGGCATGGGGAGAATTGGAATACGCGAACGCAAAGAATTAAAAGGATTTTTAAAGAGTTTAGAAGGTGCACCATTTTTAGAATTAGAAGGAGTTTATACGCATTTTGCAACAGCGGATGAGGTGGAGACTTCTTACTTTGATAAGCAATATAACACATTTTTGCAGCAGTTAAGTTGGTTGAAAGAATTCGGAGTAGATCCTAAGTTTGTCCATACAGCTAATAGTGCTGCAACGCTACGTTTTCAAGGGATTACATTTAATGCAGTACGAATTGGCATTGCGATGTATGGGTTATCCCCATCTGTAGAAATACGCCCTTTTTTACCGTTTAAATTAGAGCCAGCGCTATCATTGCATACGAAAGTTGCTCATATTAAACAGGTGATTAAAGGGGATGGAATTAGTTATAACGTCACTTATCGAACGAAAACGGAAGAATGGATTGCAACCGTTGCAATTGGATATGCGGATGGATGGCTTAGAAGGTTACAAGGATTTGAAGTGCTTATAAATGGTAAAAGGGTACCGATTGTAGGTCGAGTAACAATGGATCAATTCATGATACATCTTCCTTGTGAAGTGCCGCTTGGTACGAAAGTTACACTCATTGGAAGACAAGGTGATGAGTATATTAGTGCTGCTGAGGTTGCTGAATACTCCGGGACCATTAATTATGAGGTTATTGCAACGATAAGTTTCCGTGTGCCGAGAATATTTATACGGCACGGTAAGGTTGTAGAGGTAATTAATTATTTGAATAATATATAGAAGGTAGTATGTTTTGCTTCTTGTCATTTGAGAGGACTGTTCATTGGTTAAGAATAAGCTCGTTTTTGATGAGAAGCTTTGTACTTATAGTTACTTTTAACATAATTTAACGTGAATTTTGCGGAGAAACTCTTTCGCTTCTTGTTTGTAATGAGATAAAAAATAAAAGAATATGAATGTTTTGTTTGTGAATTGGAAAACATAAGCAAGGAATAAGGAAGTCTTTGCAACAGGCTCCATACAATGGTATTATTACAATAGGTGTCATATATATATTTGGGTGTGTAGTTGACGGTGGAGGTGTATTTTTGTGTCCGAATCAAGTGTAACTACTGAAATCGTGGTTCGGTTGCCAAAGCAAATGGTAACGGAATTGGACGGAATTGGAAAACAAGAGAATAAGAATCGCCATGAACTAATTTGCCAGGCAACACAACTGTTATTGCGTCAACATAAGACGAAGAAACGCTACCAACATGAATCAATGCGACGTGGGTACATTGAAATGGGAAAAATTAATCTTGGTATTGCATCTGAAGCTTTCTTAGCAGAGTATGAAGCAGCTCATACAGTAGAACGCTTAGTTAGCGGGGGGTAATATTTTGATTGTAAAACGCGGCGACGTGTATTTTGCAGACCTTTCCCCAGTTGTTGGTTCTGAGCAAGGAGGCGTTCGTCCGGTTCTTGTCATTCAAAATGACATCGGAAATCGTTTTAGTCCAACGGTGATTGTAGCGGCTATTACTGCACAGATTCAAAAAGCTAAATTACCCACTCATGTGGAAATTGATGCGAAAAAGTACGGTTTTGAGAGAGATTCTGTTATTTTACTTGAGCAGATTCGAACAATCGATAAGCAGCGCTTAACGGACAAAATCACTCACTTAGATGAAGTGATGATGATTCGTGTAGATGAAGCGCTACAAATTAGTTTAGGACTAATAGATTTTTAAATCGGCAGTTTAAGTTGCTCTCTTTACAGGGCAACTTTTTTTTATTATAGAGGAGGTTACGGTTGTATATGGAAATGGTAGATAATCGACAAGCGTTAATGAAAATGTTAGTGAAAGAATTAGGCTTTACCGAAAAGCAAGTTCGTCATGTTATTCAATTAACAGAAGAAGGTAACACAGTTCCATTTATTGCTCGTTACCGAAAAGAATGGACAGGCTCTTTAGATGAAGTGCAAATTCGTGCAATTTTAGAGAGATGGCAATATATGATGCAGCTTGAAGATAGGAAAGAAGAGGTTCTTCGTCTTATTGATGAGAAGGGGAAACTGACAGAAGAGTTACGTCAGCAAATTGTTAAAGCTGTAAAGTTGCAAGAAGTAGAAGATTTATATCGTCCATATAAAGAGAAAAGAAGAACGAAAGCAACGATTGCGAAAGAAAAAGGACTAGAGCCGTTAGCTGAATGGTTATTATTATATAAGAAAGAAGATCCAAATCAGAAGGCAGTGGAGTTTATTAACGCAGAGAAAGAAGTACAGTCTGCAGAAGAGGCATTGCAAGGTGCCCAAGACATTATTGCAGAAATCGTTTCAGATGAAGCGGCGTATCGTAGTTGGATTCGAAATGTTACTTTTAGAAAAGGTGTTATGTCTTCGTCCGTAAAAGATGAAGAGAAAGATGAAAAGAATATATATGAAATGTATTACAGTTATGAAGAACCGTTGCAGAAGGTAGTACCGCATCGTGTATTAGCGATGAATCGTGGTGAGAAAGAAGATATATTGAGAGTTTCTGTTGTTCCACCAGTAGATGAGATAGTAACTTTCTTATATAAGAAAGTAATTCGTGATAACGATTCTAAAAGTGCACATTATGTAAAGTTGGCGATTGAGGATGGTTATAAACGATTAATTCAATCCTCTATTGAAAGAGAGCTTCGAAAAGAATTAACAGAAACAGCTGAGGAACAAGCGATACATATTTTCTCTGAGAACTTACGTAATTTGTTATTACAACCTCCAATGAAAGGGAAGGTTGTGTTGGCTGTAGACCCTGCATATAGAACGGGTTGTAAATTAGCTATTGTAGACGATACGGGGAAAGTTCTATATATTGATGTTATTTATCCGCATCCACCAGTGCGTAAATATGAAGATGCAAAAACGAAAGTTCTTTCTATTATAGATAAATATCAAGTTGAAATGATTGCGATTGGGAATGGTACAGCTTCTAGAGAATCAGAAGAATTTATAGTTGATGTATTACAAAATGTGAAACAAGAAGTCTTCTATATTATTGTGAACGAGGCTGGTGCGAGTGTGTATTCGGCTTCTGATTTAGCACGTGAGGAATTCCCGGATTTACAGGTTGAAGAAAGAAGTGCGGTTTCTATCGGCAGACGTCTGCAAGATCCACTTGCTGAACTTGTAAAGATTGACCCTAAATCAGTTGGGGTTGGACAATATCAACATGATGTATCGCAAAAGAGGTTGAATGAATCGTTAACGTTTGTAGTAGAGACGGCAGTTAACCAAGTCGGTGTGAATGTAAATACAGCTTCAGTTGCTTTATTACAATATGTTTCGGGTTTATCGAAAACTGTTGCGAAAAATATTGTGGCAAAGCGTGAAGAAGAAGGGAAATTTACAAAACGAACAGACTTAAAGAAAATACCGCGTCTAGGTGCGAAGACATATGAACAATGTATAGGTTTCTTACGTATATTAGAAGGGGCAAATCCGTTAGATCGAACGGGTATTCATCCAGAGCAATATAAAAATGTTGAATTGTTATTGAAGAGCTTAGGGTTATCAAAAGATGATGTAGGGCAGCCGCAGTTGCAAAAGAGCTTAGAAGAAGTGGAGATTTCTAAGTTATCGGAAGAAACGGGAGTTGGAGAACCGACGTTAGTTGATATTATAGATGCACTCATTAGTCCAGAGCGAGACATGAGGGATGAGTTGCCTAAACCGCTTCTGAAAAAAGGGATTTTGAAATTAGAAGATTTAAAGCGTGGTATGGAACTGGAAGGAACAGTTCGTAACGTTGTTGATTTTGGTGCTTTTGTTGATGTGGGTGTAAAACAAGATGGTTTAGTACATATTTCTAAACTAAGCAAACAGTATGTGAAGCATCCGTTAGATATTGTATCTGTCGGACAAATCGTCAAAGTATGGGTAGATGATATTGATACGAAAAAAGGTCGCGTTGCACTATCTATGTTGCCGATGGAATAGTAAGAGAAGAGAGCAGATGAAACTGCTCTTTTTTTTATGGGATAAAATGTGTAGTGGATTATGAGCTTTGATGTATTTTGCTATAATAAAACCAGCATTCATTTAGTAATTTAATTTGATACCGGTTTTTTTCGAAATATGCGCGTTGCATTTGTTTTTTTAGCCACGTAGGCATAGGAATCCCTCCTTGTTTAATCCTACTCTCAAAAATCTAAGGTACTATTGATGAGAGGTTGGTGAGTGGATTTCTATTTATGCTATGTTTTTAGAAACCACGCTTCTTGAATGAGGATGGGTATATGTACTATTTAATATATGTATAAGGGAGGAGAAAAGTGTAAAAATATTTTTTAGTTTAGGAGGAATGAGAGTGGATGAGCAAGAAATACAGCGTCTGGTGGAAGAAGTATCACTACAATACTTCGGAATGCCATTTTCACATAAAGCTATGTTTAATAGTAGGTTGCGTACAACTGGTGGACGTTATCTATTGAATACATACAATATTGAACTGAATTATCGATATTACGAAATGTATGGGAAAGAAGAGTTAGTCGGAATCATTAAACATGAGCTTTGTCATTATCACTTACATATTACAGGAAGGGGCTATAAGCACCGGGATAGAGATTTTCGTGAATTGTTAAAAGAAGTTGGTGCGCCACGCTTCTGTAAACGAATAATTAATGAAGAGAAGGGAAAAAAGGTTTATACGTATGAATGTATGGGCTGTTTGCTTCAATATGTAAGAAGACGTCAAATAAATACAAAAAGATATGTCTGCGGAAAGTGTAAAGGGAAACTGAAGCTGATAAAGAAAACATCTTGACAGTGAAAACGCAATCCAGTATATTATAAACATGTCACGTGTGTACAAGATGCTGTGAAAAAACATCTTGACTTACGATGAGAAATTTTATAAGATACAAATTGTCTTTATTATTCCGCAGTAGCTCAGTGGTAGAGCTATCGGCTGTTAACCGATCGGTCGTAGGTTCGAGTCCTACCTGCGGAGCCATACAGAGAAGTACCCAAGTGGCTCAAGGGGCTCCCCTGCTAAGGGAGTAGATCGCTAACGCGGTGCGAGGGTTCGAATCCCTTCTTCTCTGCCATATATACTGGCCCGTTGGTCAAGTGGTTAAGACACCGCCCTTTCACGGCGGTAACACGGGTTCGAATCCCGTACGGGTCACCACTTCGGAGGATTAGCTCAGCTGGGAGAGCACCTGCCTTACAAGCAGGGGGTCGGCGGTTCGATCCCGTCATCCTCCACCATATAAATTATATAAGTAGTATTATCGCGGGGTGGAGCAGCACGGTAGCTCGTCGGGCTCATAACCCGAAGGTCGCAGGTTCAAATCCTGTCCCCGCAACCAAATGGTCCCGTGGTGTAGTGGTTAACATGCCTGCCTGTCACGCAGGAGATCGCCGGTTCGACCCCGGTCGGGACCGCCATTTTAACTTCTGCTATTTGGCAGTTGTTTTTTATTGGACATTATGTTACAATAACTTTTGTCTTTGAAAAGAAGATAAACATTTCGATGGGCTATAGCCAAGCGGTAAGGCAACGGACTTTGACTCCGTCATGCGCTGGTTCGAATCCAGCTAGCCCAGCCATTTACGAGCCATTAGCTCAGTTGGTAGAGCATCTGACTTTTAATCAGAGGGTCGAAGGTTCGAATCCTTCATGGCTCACTTTTGTTTTTTCCGCGCGGTCGTGGCGGAACGGCAGACGCGCTAGGTTGAGGGCCTAGTGGGGGAAACCCCGTGGAGGTTCAAGTCCTCTCGGCCGCATCAAAAATCTTTTTTAAAAAAGTACTTGCATTTGAAAATGTAGTATGATAAGATAATTGAGTCGCCAAAATACAACGACGAAAAAACATCATGAATAAGCGCCCGTAGCTCAATTGGATAGAGCGTTTGACTACGGATCAAGAGGTTAGGGGTTCGACTCCTCTCGGGCGCGCCATAACGGGAAGTGGCTCAGCTTGGTAGAGCACCTGGTTTGGGACCAGGGGGTCGCAGGTTCAAATCCTGTCTTCCCGACCACGCGGGTGTAGTTTAGTGGTAAAACAAGAGCCTTCCAAGCTCTGGTCGAGAGTTCGATTCTCTTCACCCGCTTTTAGTTCTTTGAAAACTGAACGAAACAAACAACGTGAAACGTCAATTTTTATTTTTAGATGCTAGACAAACTAACTTTATTGGAGAGTTTGA
>NZ_JAKUHE010000016.1:0-101485 GCF_022664315.1 Bacillus cereus group sp. BfR-BA-01309 | reverse complement strand
CAAATCGCAAAAGACGCAAAAACAAAAGGAAATGTATACGTAAGTGTACAAAGCAAAGGTGAGTTAGAAAGTACGCGTACAGTGAAAGCATTTGATACAGAAATTACAGCCGCTCCAAATGCAAGTAATATTGTTGTATTAAATAATGATGCTGGTGAAGATGATATAGTTCGAGTAACAGGCTTAAAAGCCGGAGATGTAGTCAAAGTATACAACGTGGCACAAGAAGGTAACGAGTTGAAATCAGCAACCGTTGCTGACTCAAAAACGTCAGTAAATGTTAAAATTCCTCAATTAGGTGAGAAAGCAGGAAAGGTATACATTACAGTAACAAACGTGAATAAGGAAGAAAGTGTACGTGTAGCAAAAGATTTTATAGGTGAATAAAAGGATAAAGTATTAAAAATTAGTAGTTCAATAGAGAACGCCAGGAGGATGTAGATCTCTTGGCGTTCTTGTCTTTGGTTAAGTAAAATAAATAGTAATAAAAATGCTATTTTGAAAATGGAAATATTTAAATTTGAGGGAGGAATGGTTTTTTTATAAATGAAATAGCTGAATCCGATTTTATACTTTTTATATATTTTTGTATGTTAATTATTTGACAGATAATTTCGAAATGTTATAATATGGATATGTTGAAATTTATATTTTCTTAAAAGGCATGGGAGTCAGATGAGAATTGTGAAAGGATGAGGGGAGTGACACATAGTATGTATCACCACACAGCAATTAATGTATTAAGTCTTTTACAAAACATGTCAAATAATAAAATGAACGATATGAAACTAGATGCGGAATTCAAAAAAATAGAAAAACAATTCCGAATAGGGTATGAAGAGCTCGTTGATTTATATAATCGAATGGTATTATTTCAAATAGATATAGAAAAAAATGGCGGTATGCGAGCATATGAAAAATCGGTAATTACATGGCTGAAATCTGAATTAGAACTATTATATGAAGTGTATAAATTTTGTCAACGCCACGGTTTAAACATCACAAATATTTCAAAATATGTTAGTAAGAATGAATTGACTCTTTTTCCAAAAACAGAAAGCCAATTACAAAACACGTATTATAAATTAAAAAAACAAGAGATGGCGTTTGAAAATATTGAAAAACAAAAACCAGGGCGAAAGCGAAAATATAAACCTGTTAAAGAGAAGATTACTGAGACGAAACAAGAAAGAAAACAAGAAATAGAAGAAGAAGTTCGAAGTGAAGAGGATGAAAAAAGTCTTGTAACAGTTATATCAGGTATCGTTGACAACTTTGAAACAATTAGTCAATGTAGCGAAAAGAAGGAACGTGAACTACATCAATTTATGGAAGGTATTTATAAGCTTTCTAGCATGGCTGCAGATCGTTCAAAAGGTGAAAAAAATACACGTGACCTTCAAAGTCAATTAAAGTCGCTACAGTTTGAAAATGAAAGGTTAAAGAGGGAGAAGGAAGAACTCGTCTTTGATATTAAAGAAATGACGCATCGTTTAATTCATTTCATTACGAGCTCTGATATTGATCAAATTCGTACATTGCCTTTCTTTGTAAAAGAATGTAAACAAGATTTGCATAAATTAGGGCTATATAACGCACAAGATGGTAAAATGAAAATTATGGTTGATCGTAGTGGACAGGTTATGACTGTAACGCAGTAAGAAAATTTGGGTACAAAACAAAAGGGAACTACATAGTTTATATGTATTTCCCTTTTGTTTTGTGTAAAACTGCTTGATTGAAGGAAAAAATCATTATGTGAGAACGAACGTAGTGTACCTTTAATTAATAATTTAGTTTTAAAATAAATAGTGTTTAGAAGAAAAGAATATTTATGATATGAAAAAGAGTATGTGACTATGAAAAATCATCCACAATGCCTCATATAAGACAAAATGAGGGAATAGGTGGGGGAGGATCCTTGTATAAATATGGCTACGGGGAGAAACAAACTTTTTCTACGCAAGGGAAAGCTGACGATATATTAAGTAGTAGGGTTTCTTCTATATCCATAGATTTAGAGTGAATTGTCTCAATGATCTAGCGGAATCTCAGAGTTAGTTATAAGAACTCTCCCTAAAGGATGGACAAGGGAGGGAAAAGAGGAATATGAAACTTCATAAAAAGTTTAAAAGAGATTTTCTCAAATATCATTTAGTTCTTATACCCAAAGGTGTAAATGGTTTAATGGTTTCGGTTCAATTATGGATATTTTTTGTGAAAAACTTGGGTCCACTTTCATATATTTAGCCCCCTTGATATGACTATTCGTTTGTTTTAATAAAGAAGTATAGGTACTTGTGCTATTAACTGTTAAATTAAGAGAGTTTTTTTTATTAATATGGCTCAGTTGTTTAGGAAATCTTGAATTTCTATGTTGAGTAATTTGGTTCTGGATTATAGGTATAACTAAAATAATTAAAAAAAACATTAAAAAGTATGTATAATAATAATATAATGATTAATAGATGATACAGTCTGAAAAATAAAGGAGCCAAAAATAATATGAAACCGTTTATGTCAGCATGTTTAATTGTGAAAAATGAAGAGGATATGTTACAAAAATGTTTACAATCCCTTCAGGAGGGGATAGATGAAATTGTTGTTGTGGATACTGGATCTACAGATGCCACAAAAGAAATTGCAAAAGAGTTTACAGATAAAGTATATGACTTTGAATGGGTAAATGATTTTGCAGCCGCTCGTAATTTTGCAGCATCTAAAGCGAGTGGTGAGTGGATTCTTGCAATTGATGCAGATGAGTGTGTAGATGGAGAAAATTTTAAAAAGGCGATTAAGGAAGTTCAATTACAAAAGGATAAGTATAATACTTATATTGTTGATATTATGAATTTTGTAGGGAAGCATGGCGAACGTACAACAGTAAATAAAATGGGAAGAATATATAAAAATGACGGGACAATCTATTTTAAAGGAGCGTTACATGAACAGATTGTAGTTGCTGAAGGAGAACAGCATATAGGATTATCTTGTTTAATACTATATCACTATGGTTATTTATCTCATATAGTAGAAAAACAAAATAAAAAAGATCGGAATTTAAAAATTGTCTCGGAAGATTTACGTAATAAAAAAAATGACGGTTTTTCATTATTTAATTATGGACAAGAGTTACGTAGACAGGGGAAAACTAAAAAGGCATTAAATAAATTTGTTGAGGCGTATAAATGTAAAAAAAGTATTAATGAAGGTTGGATACGTACATGTCTATATTATATTATTGAAAGTTTAGTAGAGCTAAAGCGTTATGAAGATGCTTTGAAGATTGTAAAGGATACAGAGACATTATGGCCAGCGTCTCCAGATTTTATTTGCTGGAAAGGTGATATTTATTATCTACAGAAACGTTATGAAGATGCGAGGGAAATATTTGAAACAATAGTAACACATCAAGAAAACTATAATGAGGTTGCTTATCAATTTGATCGGAAAACATTTATTCCTCATGAACGTCTAGGCCGAATTTATGAAATAGAAAAAAATGATAAAAAAGCATTGCAACATTATATCCAAGCTCTGAATGAAAATGCATCATCTATAAATGTGATAATGAAAGTAACACATATTTTAAATAAATACCATTCTGCACAAGAAGTATATGAATTTTTAGTGCAGCAAAAAGTTTTCAAAACAGATGTGATACGATTAGAAGTAATAAAATATTTGCTAAGCATGGGTTTATCAGATTTACCAGTATTATTAGCACGTGATTTAGAAGAGCAAGCACTAGTTAAAGTAATAGAATTAAAAGCAAGTATTATTACAATACAATCTTCTCAGTTAGAAAGTATTGCTGTTAAAAGAGATGACTTATTATTAGGGATACAAAGAGGGATATTTGATATTGGAGATTTATGTGTATTATATGAAATGACACAGGATATATATGTACAAGAAGTTATACGGAGTTCCAATTTTAAACATGTATTCGAGATGTTATTTGGAGAGGTACGTGGTTTTAAGAAAATAAAGCGTGGTGAGTATTTAGCGATACTAGAAAAAGCGCTTCGTTATAATAAGCCAGAATTTGTAGAACGACTTATTACATATAAAAATATGTTTCATAAAGATATTCATGCTAAAATTGCGGATGTATTCTATGACACTGGCTATGAAGATATCGCTTTGGAATTTTATCAGTTAGCAGATGAAAATCATATCTCGAAACAGGGATATGTGAATATTATTGAATGGTTAATTGCTCAAAGTAATAAAAAAGAAGCACAGCGTATTGCTTTGCAGGCTATAGAGTTATTTAAAACAGATTTTCGCTTTTATAGATATAGTTTAGAAATGAATGAAGGAAATGTAGAAGGAGTAATGTCAAAAGCTGTGAATGTTTTTCCTGATAGCAACTGGTTAAAATACAGATTATTATTATCATTATAATATAAAATTAAATTTAAAATATGAACTATCTTTAGAGAACGGATAGTTCATATTTTATAAAGAATCGGAACCGTATGGAGAATTAATGATAAGATTAAATATTAATAGATGGAATTTATAATAGTTTGTACTTTTGTGATTATTTAACTGCAGGATTATCTACAGATTACTTTGAATAGATAAACTTATTATAGATATGAAAAGAGAAAAAGATGTTCAGGTTAAATTTTAAAAAAATTTCGTCTATTAAGAGTAATTTAGATTTTAACAAGTGAAATGAAAAATTTGAAATTAATATAAATATAGCTTATTAGAGAATTATAAATAAATAAATAAATAAAAACAAGCACTCTTTAAGAACGTATTGCTTATAAGAGTGCTCGCTTGTTAATTATGTTTACTAGATAAATATAATTTTGTAATGAAGTTCCATACCCTTTCGGAAGAGTTGCAATCTTGATATGCATGGATTTTATTTGAAACTTGTTTTCTCGCTTTTTGATAGTAAGAATGGTTGGTTTCATAGGCTGAAATTTCGTTTTGTAAGCTTATTTGATCAAATACTTTGGGACCGGGTGTCCATTCTTCATATGGTGTAAGTAAAAAACCACGATCCTCTTGATACTCTCCCAAATCTGTAGGTGTAAATATAATAGGTTTGTCTAATAATAAATAATCGAAATAAACAGAAGAATAGTCAGTGATTAAGAAATCTATTGCTCCTAATACTTCATATAGATCAATGTGCCATGCTATTAATTTTTCAGTTGGGAATAGGCTTATATGAGAAAGTCCTTTTAACATTTCACTATAATTCTCACCATATAATGGATGTGCTTTTACAATTAATTGATAATTATTTTTTTCTAAAAATTGATTAAAAGTACTTAGTTCAAAATGGTTAAAGCCAAATAAATTGGAAGAGTAATCTGTACTGTTAATTTGGCTAGTAGCACGAAATGTCGGCATATAAAACAAGAATTTTTGACCGGTATCATCCACATGTAACATTTTACATAATAATTCGCGGCTATTTGTATTAAATAGTAAATCATTACGAGGAGCCCCGGTGATTACAAAGTTATTAGGATCTACTCGTACACATTTATATAATAATTCATTATATAAATGTGAGTAGGAAGCTAAATAATTTAATGGTTTGAAAAATGAGGAAATACTATTTTTATTGTGATAATTTGGATCGGCATAAAACATCGTTTTTAATGGAAAACCATGCCATAAATCAATGACAATTTGGTCTGGGTTAAATTGTTGTTTATTGAAATTATACTCCATATTCGTTGTAACAACGATATCGCTGTCCATTATCTTTTGTGTATATGTGTGTGATATGTTATCTACTGAAATGAGCTCAATATCAAATTGTTGTCGTATATCATTAGGGATTGATTTATATAAAGCCAGGGTATTACAGCCACTGAAATTTCTATATGTAAGTAAAATTTTTGGATGCTTATTTTTTATTGTTATATCCTGTTTCTTAGTATTTGCAATAAGTTGAGCACTTGTTATGGTCCACAGATTATCTTTTTTTAATAAGAATACTTCATATAATGAGATGTATTCATTTTTTATAAGTTGGAATTGAACGATTGCACAATTAGTATTTATATCAAGAGACTGTATCTTCGGATAACAAATGGGATAGTTTTTTGTTTCATAGTTATATCTAGTTAAGTAGGTATTAACGTTTGCTAATACCAAATCTAAAATAGTATTTTTTTCTTCTGCTTCATTAATTTTTTTAGCAGACTGTGAAGCTGTAAGCATTTTTTCCTTAATAACTTTTAATAATTTTATGTAATACATTAAACTTTCCGCATTTATATGTTTAATATACTCTTCACCGGGCGTAACAAATACTTTTTGGAAGCTTCCAGTTTTTAAAACTAAATCGTTATCGAGAGTTTTAATCCAATCAATTAGGAGTTTGAATGTCTGTTGTTGAATAACTGGTTCATTTTGTGACAAGCTACCAATGAAGAGATATTGAACACTCCCTTCAATCAAATGTTTAATATATATAGTGAAAGAGTCATGTTCTAATCCATATTTACTTTTTTTAAAGCAGTTATGTACAGTATTAAATACATTGAATACATGTGGTAAATAAACTAAAGGGTTTGTAAATGCTGATTGTGTTAAAGATAAATTTTGTGATTCTCGTACTCTATAATAGTAAATAACAGACGAAATTGTAACAATGTTTTTTGCGTTAAAAAAAGTTTGTATTGCAAATGGCTGATTTTCAATATATTGGGTATCTTCTGCGAATTGCATTTCTTGTAGTAAGTCTTTTTTATATAACTTTCCGCAACTGAAAACATTAGAAATAATTTCAGAGTTTTCTTCAATAGAGACTCGTTGCGTAATTGGATCCTCTGAATGTGTGTGGATACTATTTAATTCAGTGAAATTTTGTATTGCTCCAATAACTAAGTCAGATTTATTTTCTTTCGCGATGCTATGCATAATTTCAATTGCTTGATTTGATAATATGTCATCAGAATCTACAAATGTAATATAGGAACCTCTGGATAATTTTAATCCTACATTTCTAGCAGCGGATACTCCTTTATTCAAATCTTGTTGAAAAAGTTGGATGTTTTTATTTTTTTCGGCAAAAGATAATGCTATATTTGCGGTATTATCTTTTGATGCATCATCAATAAGGATAATTTCTATATTTGAATAGGTTTGATTTAATAATGATTGAACTGTCTGCTCTATATATTCTTCAACATTATACATAGGGACAATTATACTAATTTTATCTTGCTGCACTCTATATGTCTCCTTTTAAAAACTTATCGTTAATGTTTAATTTGTATTAGTAAATATTTCGCGAAATTGGATTATCTTATAGGAATAAAGTTGAAATTAGTTTTGTTTGGCTGGAATTCTTGGATTTTGAATTAAGGTATTTGTATGTTAAGTAAATCTTTGTTGGCAGAAAAATTCAGATTAGTGAATAATAGGTATATTACGTATGTTTTTATAGTAAAATACACCTTTCTGCAAGCAGAAAGGTGTATTTTATTTTTATCTAATGGATTATTGTAATAATTTACTCACCATTTGCGGAGTTTGGTTTGCTTGAGAAAGCATGCTGATACCAGCTTCGTTTAAGATTTTAAACTTAGTCATTTCAGACATTTCTTTTGCCATATCTGCATCTTCGATTTGAGAAGCAGTTGCAGCCATGTTAGTTGCCTGATTATTTAAGCTTTCTACGTTAAAATCAAGACGGTTTAACGTTGCACCAAGTGTAGCACGATTTCCTGCAACTGTTGCAAGGGCTGCATCAATTGCAGAAATTGCTTCACGTGCAGAACCTGCATCAGATGCTTCTGTAAGGCTAGCAGCGCCTAAGTTCTCAATACCAATTACGATATCAGCAAGAGATAGGGCGCCAAGAGAAACACTTGATAAACTAACACCAACTTGTTGAGCTGATGACGTAGAATCCATAGTTTGAATTGTAATTGTTGAATCGTCTTTTAATAAGTTTTGATCGTTAAATTGTGTGTTATCAGAAATATAAGCAATCTGATTTTTTAATTCTGCAAATTCTTTTTGTAAAGAAGCTTGGTTTCCTTTTGTGTTTGCGCCGTTCGCAGATTGAGTAGCAAGGTCACGCATACGAAGTAAGATGTTAGATACAGAATTCATTGCAGACTCTGCAGTACGGATTAATGACATACCGTCTTGTGTGTTACGAGCTGCAACAGACATACCGCCTTCACGTGCTTTCATACGAGTAGCAATTGCTAAACCAGCAGCATCGTCAGCCGCACTGTTAATACGTTTACCACTAGATAAACGATTCATAGAAGTATTCATTTTGTCTTGGTTTTGGCGCATATACTCTTGAGTACGCATGCTGTTAATGTTTGTATTAATTCTCATGTTAAGAACCCCCATTTTTTTATATTGACTTTTCTGCAAATTGAAAAACGGTAATATGCGAAAAAATCAATTTCGAGATTTATTGTAATCCCTGTCATAGCGGGTGTCAACTAAAAATTCGAATTAATAAATATAAAAAAATAACAGTTTAACAATATATTCATTTTTTTATTACAATATTATTAAAAGGATTATTGCAAACTTTAAAAAAAAACTCTAATATTAGATTATCTTTGTTTACCGAAAAGGTGATATTATGTTAGTTGGAAATATAGTAAAAGAAGTACTTGCATATAAGAAAGGACAAATTCAGCAAAAGCTAAGTAGTCCACAAGCATTCGTTAGTAGTCGTTTTCAAGAGAAGTTGCAGAGTGAACCTGCGAAGGAGACGAAGGGTACTGCGCAGCCGGTAAATGTAGAGGATATGAGTCAGCCGGTACAATCTACGAAAATAGAAACGGTCGTAAATAAAACGGAACAATCTATTAATAAAGTAGAGGAAGCGAGTAAGCCTGAAGAAAAAGCTGAAACGAAGAACGTAGATGAAGTGCAAGTCGCACAAAAAGAGTTTGAACGACGTTTCCCAGAAACGAAAAATGAGGCTGCTGATACGTGGGGATTAACGAAGAAGTATAATATTCAAAAAATACGTTCTTTCAATGAGGGGAAGTATGAGGATATTATTGATCGAGTAAGTGGTACATACGGAATTCCGAAAACGTTAATTCAAAAAATGATTGAAGTAGAGTCTAATTTTAATCCGAAAACGGTGTCACATGCAGGTGCGATGGGTCTTATGCAGCTTATGCCAGCGAATGTGAAAGAGATGGGTATAAAAAATCCATTTTCACCAGCTGAAAGTATTGAGGGCGGCGTGAAAGAGTTAAGCGGTTATTTGAAGAAAAATAACGGCGATCTCGTACTAGCGCTTGCATCTTATAATGCAGGTCCTGGTAATGTGAGAAAGTACGGAGGCGTACCGCCATTTAAAGAAACGCAAGGATATATTAAAAAAATATTAAATATCGACGTTTCAAAATAAGAAATTTCATATATAGAGAGAACATGAAATTTTCGTGAACATAATATGGGAGTTGGCTAGATTTGAAATTACAAGATGATATTCCGTTAACAATTTATTTTGAAATCGGAAATACGAAAAAGAAAATTGAAGATTTGCTTCATATAACGAAAGGTACATTGTATCGTCTTGAAAATTCAACGAAAAATACGGTGCGTCTTATGCTTGAGAATGAAGAGATTGGAACCGGAAAGATTTTGACGAAAAACGGGAAGATGTATGTTGAAATCGTTGAATTGAAAAGGTAGGGAAGGGGATTGTCATGAGTGGCGAAAAATTAAGCCAAGAGCAAATTGATGCCCTGCTGAAGGCGGTAAATGAAGGCGAGGAAATGCCAGCTTTCGCACAAGAAGCAGGAAAGCAAGAGAAATTTCAAGAGTATGATTTTAATAGACCGGAGAAGTTCGGTGTTGAGCATTTACGTAGCTTGCAAGCAATTGCTTCTACATTTGGTAAACAGACGTCACAGACGTTGGCAGCGCGTATGCGTATTCCGATTGAGTTAGAGCCTTCAACGGTTGAGCAAGTTCCATTTACGAGTGAGTATGTAGAGAAAATGCCGAAAGATTATTATTTATATTGCGTTATTGATCTTGGCCTCCCAGAGCTTGGAGAAATTGTTATTGAGATTGATTTAGCGTTCGTTATTTATATTCATGAATGTTGGCTTGGCGGAGATAGTAAGCGTAACTTCACGATGCGCAGACCACTTACCGCATTTGAGTTTTTAACACTGGATAATATTTTTATGCTCCTTTGTAAAAATTTAGAGCAATCATTTGAAAGCGTTGTTGCGATTGAACCAAAATTTGTAACGACGGAGACAGACCCGAATGCATTAAAGATTACGACAGCAAGTGATATTATTTCATTATTGAATGTAAATATGAAAACAGAGTTTTGGGATACGACGGTGCGCATCGGAATTCCGTTCTTATCTGTTGAAGAAATTATGGATAAGTTAACATCTGAAAATATTGTCGAACATTCTTCGGATAAACGTAAAAAGTATACGTCTGAAGTGGAAGTGAAAGTAAATCAAGTGTATAAACCTGTTCACGTTGCAATTGGTGAGCAAAAGATGACAATGGGCGAGATTGAACAAATTGAAGAAGGCGATATTATTCCGCTCCGTACGAAAGTTTCGGATGAATTACTCGGTTATGTAGATGGAAAGCATAAATTTAATTGTTTTATTGGAAAAGATGGAACGCGTAAGGCGCTCTTATTTAAAAGTTTTGTAGAGTAGGAGGATCCATATGAAGCATGAAGTATCTCCTGTGTCATTAATGGGATTAGAAGATTTTGCAGGAAAGCGAAATGAAGCAGGTAAAGCACATATTGATACTGTTTCAGACATTTCGATTGAACTTGGTGTAAAGCTTGGGAAGTCATCTATTACGCTTGGTGATGTGAAACAGTTAAAAGTGGGCGATGTTCTGAAAGTAGAGAAAAACCTAGGACATAAAGTAGATGTGTATTTAAGTAATATGAAAGTCGGCATTGGAGAAGCGATCGTAATGGACGAGAAGTTCGGTATTATCATTTCTGAAATTGAAGCCGATAAGAAGCAAGCTGCGCTTATGAAAGCGCAAAAGCAAATGCAAGATAAAGAGTAGAGGAGGAGTCATATGTCGTATATGACGACCTTATTTCAAGTCGTTTTACTGTTTGGTGCGCTCGGCTACGGTGCATATTATATGACGAAAAAGACGCGCAAGCAGCAGTTTTTTAAGCAAGGTGAAAATGGCCATATTCAAGTAAAAGACGGTGTGTATTTAAATCATCAAACGAGCGCTTTTTTATTTGAAGTGGACGGCAAGCAAGTGTTCACTGTTATTAGTAATAACGGTGTACAATCTGTGCAATTAACAGGAACAGGAAATCAGTTTCAACAAGCGCTAGAAGACGCGGTGAAGAGTGAAACGAAAAAAGTAGAGGATCCATCATGAGAATAAAGAAACAGTTATCATTATTAGCCGTTATTTTCGTATTTTCTATCGTTTTTTCAATTATTTTTGTAAATCCAGCGTATGCGGCCCCGAACGGTTTTATTAATTTCGAAAATGGAAAAGAGTTTACGAGTAATTCAAGCGTACAGCTATTTGCACTCGTTACCCTTTTATCATTATCTTCTTCTATCGTTCTATTATTTACACATTTTACTTATTTTATGATCGTTCTTGGGATTACACGTCAAGGACTTGGGGTAATGAATTTACCACCGAACCAAGTACTTGTTGGACTTGCATTATTTTTATCACTCTTTACGATGCAGCCTGTACTTGGGCAGCTAAAGAGCGATGTGTGGGATCCGATGACGAAAGAGAAGATAACAGTAAGTCAAGCTGCGGAGACGACAGCTCCGATTATGAAAGATTATATGTCAAAGCATACGTATAAGCATGATTTAAAAATGATGCTGAAAGTGCGCGGAGAAGAGTTGCCGAAAGATTTGAAAGATCTTTCTTTATTTACGCTCGTGCCATCTTTTACGTTAACGCAAATTCAAAAAGGATTGTTAACGGGGATGTTCATTTATTTAGCGTTTGTATTTATAGATTTGATTATTAGTACACTGTTAATGTACCTCGGGATGATGATGGTACCGCCGATGATTTTAAGTTTACCGTTTAAAATACTTGTTTTCGTATATTTAGGTGGATATACAAAAATCGTCGACATTATGTTTAAAACGGTCGCCTGAAGCGTTTGATGCTATGTGATAGGAGTCATATAAATGAATACGTCACCAATTATAGATATTTTTCAAACCTTTTTTTATAAAGGAGTTATGATTTTAATGCCGATTGCCGGTGTAAGTATGATTGTCGTTATTATTATCGCCGTCATTATGGCGATGATGCAAATTCAAGAGCAAACGCTGACGTTTTTACCGAAAATGGCGAGTATTGTACTCGTTATTATCATTTTAGGTCCGTGGATGTTTCAAGAGTTAACGACGCTTATTTTAGATTTATTTGATAAAATCCCATCGCTATTGCGTTCGTACTAAGATAGGTGAACTGAAATGAATATGGAATTATGGGCGGCGACGTTTTTTGCGTTTTGCCGCATTACTTCATTTTTATATTTTTTGCCGTTTTTCTCAGGTCGATCGATTCCAGCGATGGCGAAGGTTACAGTAGGACTTGCCCTTTCGATTACAGTTGCCGATCAAGTTGATGTCTCTCATATCAAGACAGTTTGGGACGTTGCAGCTTATGCAGGAACGCAAATTGTAATTGGATTATCGCTTTCAAAAATTGTAGAAATGCTGTGGAATATTCCAAAAATGGCCGGGCATATTTTAGACTTTGATATCGGTTTATCACAGGCAAGTTTGTTTGATGTAAATGCAGGTTCACAGTCTACTTTACTATCAACCATTTTTGATATATTTTTTCTCATTATTTTTATTTCACTTGGCGGCATTAATTATTTCGTTGCCACGATTTTAAAGTCGTTTCAATATACAGAGGCGATTTCAAAATTGCTGACGACTAGTTTTTTAGATAGTCTACTCGCAACGTTATTATTTGCGATAACATCAGCGGTTGAAATTGCTCTTCCGCTCATGGGAAGTTTGTTCATCATTAACTTTGTTTTAATTTTAATCGCAAAAAACGCTCCGCAATTAAACGTTTTTATGAATGCGTACGTCATTAAAATCACATGTGGTATTTTGTTTATTGCGATGAGTGTACCGATGCTCGGTTATGTGTTTAAAAATATGACGGATGTATTGCTTGAGGAATATACGAAACTATTTAACTTTTTCTTAACGAAGTAGGGGGACGCGCATGGCAAAGGATAATAAAACAGAAAAGGCCACCCCGCAGAAGCGTAAAAAATCGCGTGAAGAAGGGAATATTGCCCGGAGTAAAGATTTAAATAATTTATTTTCCATACTAGTATTAGCAGTTGTCGTTTATTTTTTCGGAGATTGGCTCGGTTATGAGATTGCAAACTCTGTAGCGGTGCTGTTTGATCAAATTGGCAAAAATACAGATTCGACCGAGTATTTTTATTTAATGGGGATTTTACTACTAAAAGTATCAGCTCCCATATTAATACTCGTATACGCTTTTCATTTATTCAATTATATGATTCAAGTCGGTTTCTTATTTTCTTCTAAAGTCATTAAGCCGAAAGCGTCGCGTATTAACCCAAAAAACTATTTTACGAGATTGTTTAGTCGTAAAAGTTTAGTAGATATTTTGAAATCACTATTTTATATGGGGTTAATTGGTTACGTTGCTTACGTTCTCTTTAAAAAGAATTTAGAGAAAATCGTTAGTATGATTGGATTTAACTGGACTGCGTCACTTACTGAAATTATTAGGCAAATTAAATTTATCTTTTTAGCTATTTTAATTATATTAATCGTTCTTTCTATTATTGATTTTATTTATCAAAAATGGGAGTATGAGCAAGATATTAAGATGAAAAAAGAAGAAGTAAAACAAGAGCATAAAGATAATGAAGGGGACCCGCAAGTAAAGGGAAAACGAAAAAACTTTATGCATGCGATCTTGCAAGGGACAATTGCGAAGAAGATGGATGGTGCAACATTTATTGTAAACAACCCGACTCATATTTCGGTCGTACTTCGGTACAATAAACAGGTTGATGCGGCGCCAATTGTCGTTGCAAAAGGGGAAGATGAGCTCGCATTATATATACGAACACTTGCCCGCGAACAAGAAATACCAATGGTGGAAAACCGTCCGCTTGCTCGTTCTTTATATTATCAAGTCGAGGAAGATGAGACGATTCCAGAAGATTTATACGTAGCTGTAATTGAAGTTATGCGCTATTTAATTCAAACGAATGAACTTGAAGTATAATAGCGCGTTTGGAGGAGATCTCTTGTGTTTAAGATAGATTCTGCAAGAACCTATTTTTCTATCTTTTTAGCAGCGTCATTCGTAGTGGCGCTCTTAATTCCACTTCCACCATTTATACTTGATATCGTTATCGTTTTTTTACTAAGTATGTCAGTGCTTATTTATATGCGAGCAACAAGTATTAACGAGTGGGATGAATTAAAGTCATTTCCGACGATGCTGTTATTAATCGGGATTTTCCGCGTATCGATTAACGTATCGACGACGCGAGCGATTTTGACAGACGGAAATGCGGGGCATGTTATTGAAGAGTTTGGTCAGTTCGTAATTGGCGGGAACTTATTAATTGGTATCGTTATTTTCATAGTATTAATCATATTCCAGTTTATCGTTGCAAACGGTGCGTCTCGTACTGCTGAAGTTGCGGCTCGTTTTACACTTGATTCTTTACCCGGGAAACAAATGTCAATCGATGCGGATTTAAATCAGCGTATTATTACTGAAAAAGATGCACAGGCAAAACGAAAAAAGTTAAATATGGAAACAGAGTTTTACGGGGCGATGGATGGTGCCGGGAAGTTCATTAAAGGGGACGTTATTTTCGGGATCGTCATTTTATTCGTAAACATTATTTTCGGTTTAATTGTCGGCATAATGCAGCAAGGAATGAGTTTTGCTGAAGCAGCTATTCACTATACACAGTTAACTGTCGGTGATGGAATCGTAAACCAGATTGGTTCATTAATGCTTGCGATTTCAACTGGTATTATCGTAACGCGTGTATTTGACGGTTCACCTGATACAGTAACTGAAGGTATCTTTAAAGAGTTATTAGCACATGAAGTCGTTGTATATGCGCTTGGTGGTTTATTTATAGCAATGGGTATTTTTACTCCGTTACCATTTCTACCATTCGCACTCGTTGGTGGAACAATTGTCTTCTTAGGAATTCGTAATAAAAACCGAATAAAGAAAGAAAAAGAAGACGAGCTTCAAAAAGAATTAGAAATGATTCAAGGCGAAGATGAACAACTGCAACAAGTGGAAGATTCATTCGGAGTATTTACAGATAAATATCCAATTATAGTAGAACTCGGTTTAGATTTAGCAGCACTTGTAAAGCAGAAGATTAACGGGGAAACAGCTCGTGATAAAGTTGTTCTTATGAGGAAGTCGATTATTACCGACCTTGGTATTAACGTTCCTGGCATTAACTTTAAAGATAATACGAGTTTTAGACCACGCGGACGTTACATTATTCGTATTAAAGGTGCGAAGGCAGCTGAAGGTGTTTTAAAATCAGGTTACTTATTAGCATTGAAAACACCGAATGTAATGGCCGATTTAGATGCAGAACCAGCGAAAGATCCAATTTTCGGTGAAGATGGATATTGGATTTTAGAACATATGGTACAAGATGCACAAATGAAAGGCTATCAAGTATTAGAGCCACTTAGCATATTAATTACACACTTAGATGTTATCGTTAGACGTAATCTTCATGAGTTAATTCAGCGTCAACATGTAAAAGACTTAATTAACTCGCTTGAAAATGATAACGGCGTTTTATTAGAAGAGATTAAGAAGAAAGAAATTGACTTATCACTCGTTCAAAATGTTATTAAACAACTTTTAAAAGAGGGTATTTCTATTCGTGATTTACCAACCATTATTGAAGGTATTATTGACGGAAAAGAAATTTATCAAAATCATGTCGACGGTGTAACGTCATTCGTCCGTGAATGTATTTCAAAAGTGATTTGTGAAAATGCGAAAAATCCTGACGGTAAAATTTATGCGGCGCTCTTCTCGGATTCAATCGAGTTAGATGCGGATGTTGTAAATAATTCATACCAAGGTTACTTATTAAACTGGGATTTAGATTTGGAAACACGTGTTGTTGAACAAGTACAACGTGTCTTTAAACAAGCTCGTTTAATGGGAAGAGAACCAGTATTATTAACGCGTAGAAAAGATTTCAGATTTGCGATTGTAAGACTTCTTGAGCGTTATCAAGTAGAAGCGCAAGTACTTTGTATTAGCGAATTAGCACCGGAAATTGTTGTGGATCAAATTGCCTATATTGAATAGTAGGGGGTGAAGTAATGGAAAGTACAGAAAAGAAAGAAGCGTTAATGCGAATAAAAGCAGCTTCGAAAAATGAATTGTATCGAAAGTTATTTGACCAATATGGTACAGATTATTATTACGTTGTCGATGAAAGTGTAAAACGAAATATCCCGTTTTTTTGGAAAAAGAATTATGAAATGTTAGTTGCTTTTCCAGAGGATAAACAGGAAGAAGTGAATGAAGGCACAGCTCAATTTCATGAACAACTAATGGATGTTGTGAATGATCCTTCAGAACAAATTATGAAGGTGAACGGAATTCAATCGGTACTGCACAATTTAGAAAACGTGACGACTCCTATGTCATACGCGGCGATGCAAACAGGAAATAGTGAAGAATGGGCAAGAAAGAAAGAAAAACTATTAAAGCTGTTTGAAAAAGGTATCGTCGTTGTGAAACAGACGGAAGAGACGAAAGTAACGAAAAAGCAAAAAACTGTGAAAAAAGTCGTTCCCGTTAAGAAAGAAGAAGTTGTTGTAAAGACAGAAAAGCAAGAATCTGTACCGTTTATTATTCAAAAGGTAATTCGTATGCTAGAGCAAAACGATGTAGAACAATACTTCATTCATGCATATGCTGAAAAGTTAAAAGTGAAGTTTGAGAATGCGACGATGATTACAGAAGAAGAAGTGATCGAATATATATTGGAAGATATGAGATCTCATTTCAACACGGAAAACGTTTTTGAAAAAGAAGTGCAAACAATTGCATTAATCGGTCCAACTGGAGTTGGAAAAACGACGACACTTGCGAAAATGGCATGGCAATTTCACGGTAAGAAAAAAACGGTCGGTTTTATTACGACAGATCATTCGCGCATTGGAACAGTACAGCAACTGCAAGATTACGTCAAGACAATTGGATTTGAAGTAATCGCTGTACGTGATGAAGCTGCAATGACAAGAGCGCTAACGTATTTTAAAGAAGAAGCGCGCGTCGATTATATTTTAATTGATACAGCCGGAAAAAATTATCGTGCGTCAGAAACGGTGGAAGAAATGATTGAAACGATGGGACAAGTAGAGCCAGATTATATTTGCTTAACGTTATCAGCTTCGATGAAAAGTAAAGATATGATTGAAATCATTACGAATTTTAAAGATATTCATATTGATGGTATCGTATTTACGAAATTTGATGAAACCGCAAGTAGTGGTGAATTATTGAAAATTCCAGCCGTATCATCAGCTCCAATTGTATTAATGACAGACGGGCAAGACGTGAAGCAACATATACATATCGCTACAGCTGAACATTTAGCGAAACAAATGTTGCAAACATCATAGAAAAGAGGTGAAGGATAAGGCAACTGCCTTATTCAAACGAGTATGAACGGTCTTTATATAGGTTCTATGGGTATGATGAATTACATGCAGCGCATTAATGTTCATTCGAATAACGTTGCAAATGCTCAAACGACAGGATTTAAAGCAGAAAATATGACTTCTAAAGTATTTGATGTACAAGACACATATCGCCGCGGAGATGGAGCCGTGACAAATATCGGTTCGGTCGATTACGCTGTAGTACCAGCCGCGACGCATGTGAACTTAGTACAAGGAAATATCCAAATGACAAATAGTGATACAGATTTCCTTTTAGATGACGGAACTGCTGGCACAGCTTCGTTTTTCGTTACATCTAAAAATAATGAAACGTTTTTAACGAGAGACGGTAGTTTTACATTAAATAGTGATCGTTATTTGCAAACAACTTCAGGTGCTTTCGTAATGGGAGAGAATAATGAACGTATTCGTATTCCAGAAGGAGCAAAGGTAGCTGTACAAGCAGACGGTATGTTATATGATGCAGTGACACAAAACAATATTGCTCGCTTGCAAACAAAAACAGTAGGTGCAGAAGCGAATAATCGTCTCGTACAAAGAGAGAACAAAAGCTTTACACTAGCAGAAGGAAACATTGCTGATTTACCGAACGGAGCAGGGACAGTAAAAAATCATATGCTAGAAAATTCAAATGTAGATATGACGAAAGAGATGGCTGATCTTATGACAGATCAAAAAATGATTTCAGCGTCACAACGCGTTATGACTTCATTTGATAAAATTTATGAAAAAGAAGCAAATGAAATATTGAGATAAAGGACTTCCCATAGCGGAAGTCTTTTTTTATTATTGCATTTATTTCAGTTACATCATATAATGATAATGATTATCAATATCATTATATCTATTTTCATCAGAATGGAATTTCATAATGACAGCAACATTGCTTAACTAGGTAAATTAAAAACAAGGGGATGGTGTGTATGTCTACAAAAAAACAACTTTGCATTGGATTATGTTTAATTTCTAGAAAGAAAGAGCAAGAAAGTGAGTTTAATTCGGGAATTGAAGAGCAAGTAGAGTTAGCGAAACAGGCAGAAAAATCGAAGTTAGACTTTGTTTTTAAAGCGGATTATTTAGTGGCACATCCAGATTTAATTGCTCGTAATAAGGGAAATGTCATTTTAGATCCGACGTTACTGTTTACTGCTATTGCGTATGCAACAGAAAAAATTGGAGTCGTTACGACTGCTTCAACGTCGTTTTATCCACCATATATATTAGCAAGGCAGTTACAATCTTTACACTGGATTAGTAATGGCCGAGTAGGCTGGAATATTGTCACATCCATTGACGGCGCTGAAAACTTTGGTGAGGAAGGGATGCCATCATCAGAGGAACGATACGCGAAAGCGGCAGAATGTACAGCGTTAGTAAGAAAACTTTGGGGAAGTCATCCTAATGAAGTATTGAAAATAAATAATCCTGATGTGATTAGAGAGATGGTAAAGCCTATTGAACATAATGGCGAATACTTTAAGGTGAAAGGTCCACTTAATATTCCGCAGCATATTGCAGGGGAAATGCCATTATTTCAAGCTGGTGCTTCAGAATCAGGACGGAATTTCGCTGCTTCTGTTGCGGATGCAATTTTTGCTGCAACGCCGGATGTAGAGTCAGGAATGGAATTGCGTCAAGATTTAAGAAGAAGAGCAGAACAGCATGGCCGTAACCAAGATGATATACGCGTATTACCGGGATTATATTTCTTTATCGGTGATACATATGAAGAAGCGTTAGAGATGCATAGGCAAGCACATCAACATCTCACAAAAGAAAAGAGATACTCATTACTCGAAATGGTTCTCGGACTAGATGCGAGAGGGATTCCGTTAGAAAGTAAGATTACGGAAGAGATGTTGCCAAGTCGTGATCAAACTGTTCGCAGTAAAACACACGCTGAATTATTACGGAACTACATTATTAAAAATGAACCAACTGTGGAACAAATACTAGAACGACCAGAAGTTGTTGGCTCGGCTCATTGGGTTGCGGTTGGTACAGCGCAAGACGTTGCGAAACAAATTATGGATAGATTTGAGGCAGGAGCGTTAGATGGATTTATTGCTATCCCAGGAGGGCCTCCAAAGTCACTAGATCTATTCTTTCGTGAAGTTATTCCTTTATTCGTGAAGGCCGGTGTATTTAGGGAAGAGTATACAGGTTCTACTTTACGAGAGCATTTGGAGGAGAATCTATCAAATATGCTGCAGCTAAAATAAGTGAAATAGTATGTAGAAAAAGCCTTTTAATTAGAAGGCTTTTTATTTTTAGGTGAAATTTCTGAATTATCAATTGACTTTACTGGTCTGTTTTTTTATATTAGTAGGTATACTAATAACTACTAATATATATGTATCGTTTTGAGATGAGAGTTATATAGAATGTGAGGGTTTGCTGATGGATGAAATTATAAAGGAATTACAAAAGTTAGGTTTTTCCCAGTATGAATGTAAAGCGTATATTGGACTACTAAAACATTCCCCAGTAACAGGGTATGAAGTGAGTAAACAAACAGGGGTACCTCGTTCGATGATTTATGAAGTACTCGGTAAATTGATGGATAAAGGAGCGGTGCATATCGTTCCTACTGAACCAGTGAAATATGTACCAGTACCAGCTACGGAGTTAATGAATCGAATGCGAAAAGATTTTGAAAAGTCCTTTGAATTTTTAGACCAGAAATTAAATGGTTTAGAACAAGAGCGACAAATAGATGTAATTTCGCATATTCGCTCCAATGATCGTGTTGTAAAAGAAATATGCAATATAATTAATAGGGCGAAGGAAGAGTTATGGATTTCTGTATGGGAAGATCAAGTGCATGAAATTGAACCATATATTCATCAAAAGGAAGAGGAAGGTGTACATATATTTTCGATCTTATTTGGCGCTCCACATACAAAAATAGGCGCGACGTTTCATCATAATTATATGACGCCCCACGTTGTTGAAAAGAGAATGGGTGGTCATTTAACTGTTATTGCTCGTGATGGAGAGGAAGTATTAATTGCGAACTTCTCAAATGATAGCACTTCATGGGCCGTTACAACGTATGACCCAGCTTTAGTTCTCGTTGCTACAGAGTATGTGCGGCACGATATTATGATCGAAGAAATCACAAAGGAATTTGGAGCTGATAAGTTAGATACGTTATGGCGTGAGAATATAGATTTAGTTCATGTCGTAACAGGAAAACGAACGATGAAAGGAATGGAGGATGATACGGATGAGTAAAGCTCAGGCACATGTAGCTTTGCAGAGTGATGATACATTTCAGCAAGGAGTAAAAGATTGTTTACCAACTGTATTTGGTTATTTGAGCATCGGTATAGCAGCTGGTGTAATTGCAAAAACAGCAGGTTTCTCCATCATTGAAATTGCGTTTATGTCCACTTTAATTTATGCAGGTTCTGCCCAATTTATATTAGCTGGTATGTATGCAGCTGGTGCGCCTGCTTCAGCAATTATTTTTACCGTCTTTTTTGTTAATTTACGCCACCTTCTAATGAGTGCTGCGCTCGCGCCGTACTTTACGAAACTGCCTCTATTAAAAAACGTAATGATTGGTTCTCAAATTACAGATGAAACGTTCGGCGTTGCAGTGCAACACGCAGCGCAAAAAGGATATGTAGGCGACAAGTGGATGATGGGGTTAAATGTAACAGCATATTTAAATTGGATTCTTGCTACTATTATTGGCGGGTTGTTTGGTGAGTGGATACCTGATCCGCATACGTACGGGATGGATTATGCATTACCAGCAATGTTTATCGGATTATTTGTACTTCAGCTCATAAGTAGTAAACCCAAACTAGCAATTCATCTTACTGTTGCTATTGTAGCGATAATAATCGCATACGTTTCACACTTATTTATGCCAGATAGTATAGCGGTTATTATCGCAACATTACTAGCTGCGACGATTGGAGTTGTGATTGAAAAATGGAAATAAGATTGGAAGTACTATTACTTTTACTAGCAGCAGGAGCTGTTACACTCGTGCCACGTATTTTACCTCTACTCGTATTTAGCAAACTTCAAATTCCGGACTGGGGTTTAAAATGGTTAAATTACATACCAATTGCGATATTAGCAGCACTTTTAGCACAAGTATTATTTATGCATGAGACGATGCAGTGGGATTACCTTATCGCAGCAATTCCAACATTTCTTGTAGCGATATATACTCGTAGTTTATTAGGTACAGTATTAACGGGCGTGATTGTGATTATTTTGTTACGTTTCTTTTTCTAAAAAGGATTACGCTCATATAATAGCGAAAGGTGTAATAACATGAACGATATAGGGGTGGTGTTATGATACTTTTAACGATAGGAGCAATTTTGTTAACATTGTTTATTTTCTTTATTATCGGCTTCATTACGTTTATGATGTTTGTTGATAAGGCGACACCTCAAATATATTACACACCTTGTGAATCAGTGACAGTGAAAACTAAAGGTAAACATAGAAGGAAGAAAAGTTGATTGTTGGCTTTTCTTTCTTTTGTTTTATCTGATTTTTCTGTATAATTTAAGTTAGTTATCCAACTAACTTAAAGGAGGTCGTAGAAGTGGCAAAACCAAATGTTGTTAATAAAGAGAAGTTACTAGAAGCAGCAAAAGCAATTATTGCAGAGAACGGGATGGAAAAGTTGACATTAAAAGCAGTTGCAGAGAGTGCTCAAGTTACACAAGGTACCGTATATTATCATTTTAAAACGAAGGATCAATTATTACTTGAAGTAACTGAATCGTTTTGTAAAGCGTCATGGGAACAAATAGGAAAGGATGTACAGTTAGAGAAGGCTTTACAGTCTGCGGAAAGTAGATGTGTGAAAGATTCAATGTATCATCATTTGTTTTTTCAATTAGTAGCTAGTGGATTAAAAAATGATGCGATGAAAGATAAAATTGGTGGATTGTTACATTATGAAAATCAAAAATTAAAAGGAGTGTTAAATAAAAAAATAGGAGATACAATGACATCTCAAATTTCAACTGAAACATGGAGCGTTTTATGTAATGCGTTAATTGACGGATTGGCATTGCAAGCATTATTTAATCCATCTTTTTCTACGGACAAAGTATATGGTGATTTATATATGCTCTTGGAAAAGCTTACAGCGTTACAAAAGGGAGGTAATGTCAGTGAATAATAGATTTTGGCTCACTATTTTATTTTCGATTGGCGTTTGGTTTTTTGTCTCAGCATTCTTCATTATTTTTGGTTCTTCCGTTTTATTAGAATACACTTCAAATAGGTTTTTTCTACAATTGACATTTCTGGAATTAGGAACAGCTATAGCTTTATACTTTATAATGTGGTTATACAAAAAACTAGATACTACGAAATATGCAGTTATTAAGTTAGGTATATGTGGTACAGCAATCGGTTTAATTTTAGATTCTTACATCTTATATAATTCTTCTAATCTATTCTCACAATTCTCCTCACAGCAAATCATATCATTTACCATTTGGATGGTTATTGCTTATGCATTATATTTAACAATCCCTTTCGTCATGGAGCGAAAAAAATTGTTGTAAAGAGGCATTTTATCCTCTTTACAACAATTACATCCCCGAAAGAACTAACAACAATTACATCCCCGAAAGAACTAACAACAATAACCCAAATAGAAAACTAATAATAGAAAGAAAACCGATACATATGGAGAACACACGATTGTTTCTCCATTCGCGCCAGAAAACGATAAATCCTAAAATACAAAGAAAAAACCAGATGGGCAGAAATATGAATTCGCTAACTTTCTCAGGAAGTAACGTATAAAAAGTTGTTACATATAAGATCCAATTTGTAAAAAATAAAATACAAACGATAATAGATTGTAAATGGGGGCGCTTGAAAAATTCCCCTTTTTTTACGGTTATAAAAATGATAGTTAGCGCTGCGAAAAAGGCAATGAATATGAAAAGAAGTAAGAGTAATGTAAGTGTCATTTACATCTCCTTTATAAGATAGTTTTTGCAAGAAATGAATCTATTATATTGTATGCCTGCTTTGTAGAGTTCTCGCTATATTTTTCAGTGTACGGATTTAGAAATCCATGTTCACCGTGTAGTTGTTGTAATTCTAGTAAAGGATTGTTTTGTTGCTGCAATGTTTGAATGAAAGAGGCTACTGAAAAACTAGCTTCTTTTTCAGGGAAAATAAGTAGGGTAGCACATGTTGGTTTCATATGAATATAGTCACGTATACGAGAACCGTAACATCCGATAATAAAATCTATTTTCGGGTTGTTACTGCAGATCCATGAGATGGTAGCGCCAACACTAAAGCCGATAAGTCCAATATGTGTGTAACGACTAGAAAGACGAGTAATAAACTCTTCAATTTGCTCTTTTCCATCATCAAATCCAATATGATTCATAAAAAAATGATATGCTTTTTCTTCATCACTGTAATGAAATGCATGTTGCGATTGTAGAAGATTAGGACAGAATACATCTATATGAGATGAAGTGAAGTGGTCGGCAACGTGACGCATATGGTCGTTCACACCATATATTTCATGAACAGCAACGAGAGCACATTTTTTCTTCATCGTTACAATGTACCTCTATGAAACTTAAACTCTTTCTCAACACGGCATATACGTAGATGGAAGTTTTCATACCACTGCTCACGGCCTCTTTTTTTCGCTTCTTTATGTAAGGCGTTTTGTTTCCAATTTTCAATTGCTTCAAGTGATTCCCAATAAGAAATGGTGATTCCGAGTCCTGCATGATCACGTGCACTTTCTACACCTAAAAATCCAGGTTGCTGTTTTGCAAGCTCCTCCATTTTGTCCGCAACGCTACTATAATCTGTCGTATCAGTTGATAAATGAGAAGTGAATATAACTGCATAATAATGACTCGTTTTTTGTGGAGCATGTTTCATATGATTTCCCCCTTTTATACATATTTTAGCATATAAAAAAAGAAAAGAAGCACGAGGCTTCTTTTCTTTCTTACGCTGTAAATTTTAACCCAGCATATATTTTACGACCCTTTTTTTGAATCCAACATACTTGATCCTTTTTCTTTTGAATATTACGCTCATTCATTGTTACTTGGATAACTTGATCAATGGCGAGTGGGGTGTTCGTTTGTACTTGGCACCCTCCGGTACTATAGTCGATAATGGTCGCTTCAATTGGCATCCCGTTCATATGCAATGTTCCAGGAGCCATAAGTTCTTCACGTATATGTTGCCTGCGAAATTGCCTTGGTGATTTCTTTGTATTCTTTACGAAAGATGCAATTGCAAGGATAAGATACGCTTTATCGTACACCTTTTCAACACGGTCATTAACCGGCTTACTAAATAGATGAAGAACGAGTTTACAATATTGTTCATGAGATACATCATCAAATGATACACCAACTTGCACGGAATTTGCTTGTCTCCGAATCCATTTTTTTGTACTATGAATCTTTTCTACTTCTCCAAAAGATAATGTATAGGAAGATAGGCTTGATAAAGTTTCAAATGGAATGGATGAATCTATTTCAAAACGTGCACCAGTTTCACTAATATCAAGAACACGGCAAGAAATGGTCATATCTTCTGCATATAATGTACCTGATAAATTAACGAAGAATCGTTCTGAGTTTCGGAAACGCGGTCTTTCAAATGCTACAAATAGTGAAGTGACAATAGCTATTCCGTTGTAAAGTACCCAGAAAATATTAATATATAAACTTTCTCTTTCAATATGATATTGTTCAGGGTATAGGAGCATAAGTGTAGCTCTTATAAGTGCAATTACTGTTAAAATGAGTAACACGAGGTGAGGGACACTTGCGATCCATAAAAAATGTCTCGTGTTGTTTTGAACACCTATTCTCGTTACATGAAATTGAAACTTTTTGCGTAAGAAAGTTTCTGATAAAATAGCAAACCCCATATAAGGTGCCATAGCTACTTCATAAACGTGACTCCACGTAGTTGTTCGCTTTTTATTAGAAACAGCTTTGAAAATAAGCTGTGATGTTAAAAAGGCGGGAGCCCAAAATATAAATAATTGCATAAAGTTAATTTCTAAACTATAAATATCAAATACTAAAAATAATAGCGGTGCTAGTAAAAATACCATTTTATAAATGCCGAAAAACCAATAATGGATTCCGTCTGCATATAAAATACGTTGCATAATTGACAATCCTTTTAAAGTGAAAGGATTCCATTTTTTCACGACTTGAATATTCCCTCGGCACCAGCGATCCCGTTGTTTTAATAAATCGCTAAAAGTTTCTGGGGATAATCCAACTGCTAATGTTTCATTGACAAATACAGTTTCCCATTTGTTCGCTTGTAGGAGCATACCAGTTGCCATGTCCTCAGTAATAACGCCAGTAGCAAATCCTCCAATTTCTTCTAGCGCAGTACGGCGAAATAAAGCGTTACTACCAACATACATCGTAGCGTTAAAACGATCTTTTCCTTCCTCTAATTGACGCATAAAGAAATCTTGTTCATTGGCGATATTATCTTCAAAAAATAAATTGTATTGGAATGGATTAGCATTATAAAACACTTGTGGTGCTTGAACAAATACAACATTATTTTTAGAAAAATAACCAATCGTTCGCTCTAAAAAGTTAGCTCTTGGTACCATATCAGCATCCATTGTAACGATAATATCACCTGTCGAATGTGTCATGGCATGATTTAAGTTTCCTGCTTTTGCATGCTTGTTTTCAGTACGAGTAATATAGTGAACAGAAAATTCACTAGCAAGAGTTTTAACACTTTCCCGTCGGCCATCATCACAAATGTAAATATTAAGCAACTCTTTCGGATAAGTAATCATTGTAAAACCAGCGACAGTTCGTTTTAATAAATCGAGTGGCTCATTGTAAGTTGTGATAAAAATGTCGACAGTAGGTAATGTTTCGAAAGTAGATAACGGTATTTCTTTCCGTTTATACGGCTTCCATGAAATGATGCTGAAAACGATAGACTGTAAATAACCAGCCCACTCTGTAAGTAACAATATAATACCGGCAATAATACTTATAAGATTAATAGTGGGTAGTGAATAAAAAGTTCGCCAAATAAGGTAAATGGCATTACTAACGAGAAATGGAATAATAAGTAATTTCTTTGACCATAATTATTTGTGGGCGAGAGCATAAATAAAAATTATTAAGAGAAAAATAATGCCTAAACCTTCGTATATAGAAAGGTTCATCAAAAGCCTCCTTTATTAATAAGATATGGAATTATAAAACCTTTTACATTTATTTATAAAGATTTTGTAATTACTACCATGCAGAATACCATAAAATAGATTAAAAGTAAGAAGTTTCTATATTTATATTCAAAGTTTAGTTAGTTTTAATCTAAAAATCTCTATATAAAAATGTATAAATAAGTAATAAAACACATATTTTGTTAACAAATCTTATGATTTATATTAGAATAATATATATAAAGTATATACATATAATATGTTAGAAAAATATATTGAAGGAGGTGACCTCTTTGCACAGTTGGGGAAAAGAAAATAAAAAAATATTAAATGTATTTGTAGTTGCTATGAGTTTATTCTTGTTATTATCTCAACTACAGTTTTTAAGTCCAATTGATAAGGTGAGTGCAGCGGTAACAGATGATGAGGGATTCGATAAACCTACTTATCAATCTATTCATAAAGGTGATATGTATTCTACTGGGAATGTGAATTTGGGTATTAAAGCCACTGAAGCTCAAAAGAAAACGGCATTGTATTCGGATATTACATATACTTATGGGACAACACCGAATGGTTATACACGTGAACTCATTGATGTAGATGATGACTCAACAACTACAAATTCATCTAAGGCATACATCCCTGTTCCGGAGGATGCTGAAATTGAATGGGCTGGATTATATTGGAGTTCCACACGTTATGAATTAAAACAACAGCAGTATGTAGCACCAGTTAAGTTTACTACTCCGACAGGAATGAGTTTTCCAGTAACACCAAGTTACACATATTATGGAAGTGGTTTACTGTATAATTTTGGGATTAATGGTACGTATTATTCTAATTATGCAGAAGTTACCGACCTTTTGAAATCATCGAATGCAAAAGGTGGAAGCTATACTGTAGCAAATATTCCATATCCAAATACAGGCGATGCATATGCTAGTGGTAAATATTCTTTTGCTGGCTGGTACATGCTAGTGATCACGAAAGATAAGTCAAAAACAAGAAAAGCATTTACTGTTTATGATGGCGGATTAAAAAGGGCTACTGGATCTGGTGAAAAAGAGTTTACCGTGAAAAACTTTATTGCTTCAAAAGCAGGCGATTTAGATCCAAAAGTTTCTGTTTTTGCTGTTCAAGGTGATAGATATTGGCAAGGTGATAAACTTTTTGTCCATACAGATAACACCTGGAAGGAAATTACTGATAAGTTGAATCCGACTGGTAATATATTCAATTCTACAATTTCTGAATATGAGGAACATATGCGAGATAAGTATCCAGGTACTTTTAATCCAGATTATAAAAATAATTTAGGAATTGATGCAGATTTAATTAAGTTACCAGCAGGATATATTAAACCAGAGCAAAAGGAAGTACGTTTAAAAGCTGCGACATCTGGTGATGACTATGTATTAAACACATTAGCCTTTGCGGTAAATGCAACAGCGCCAGAGCTTGATATTGAGAAATCAGTCGTTAATGTAAAAGAAAAATACGAACCCGGTGAAGAAATCGTATATCGATTGAAAGTAAGAAATATTGAGATGAATTCGAGTGCAGTTGATACAAAGATTATAGATGTTCTAGACCGTCGTTTAAACTTTATACCTGGATCGGTGAAAATTATTTCTGGCCCGAAAGCGGGGAATCAAACAGATCAAGTTGATTATGATGAAAAGACGAGAAAGTTAACGATTAGGATTGGTGAAGGAGCAAATGCTTCGAAAGGCGGAATTTATACGGATAAAACGCCTGAAACAATCGTTGAATTTAAGGCGACATTAAAAGGTAGAAAGGTAGAAAGTGAAATTCCTAATACTGCCGTTGTTCAAGGAATTGATGAGCTGACAGGAAGTAAAGTTGAAGATAACTCTTCTAATAAAGTAGTAGTTAAAGTATTACCCGAACGAGAAGAGAAACCTGGGAAGTTAGTAGCTACTAAACTAGCTAAAGATATAAACGGTGGTACGCTGAAAGTTGGCGACAAACTAGAATATACAATTCATACTAAAAATAGTGTGCCAGATTCTCTCTTAAAATCTGTTAAAATTACGGATAAACTTCCTGAAGGAGTAGAATATGTTCCAAATACGTTAAAGATAAACGGGAAGGAACAAACGGATGTTGAAGATGAAGATAATGCACATATAAAAGATGGAACGATTTATGCTCATCTCGGCGACCTTAAAGGTGAGGAAGAGAAAGCAATCACGTTTGAAGTGGTTGTAAAATCGGAGATGGCAAATAAAAAAATAAAAAACATAGCAATAGTTGAGACTGATAGCTCGAAAGATAAGGAGAAACCAGAAGTTGAAACGCCAGTTGATCCGTTGTCTGGACAACTAGAATCGAAGAAAGAGATTATTGGCATAAAGCAAGAAAAATTTCATGTCAATGATGAATTTGAGTATCAAATTAAAGCTCGAAATAAGGTGGGAAATGGGCTTATTAAAGATATGCGTCTAATAGATAAACTTCCTGAAGGTATAGAGTATATAGCTGGTAGTATGAAATTGAATGGGAATTTATTGACAGATGCAGTTGACGAAGATGAAGGATCTTATGAGGATAACACAATCAAAGTAAACTTTGGTGACGTGCTTGATACAGAAGAAAGAACGGTAACTTTTAAAGTGAAAGTTAGGCAAGACGCATTAAAAACGAAAGAAATTGAGAACATAGCGGTTGTTGAGGGGAAAACGCCAGATGATGAAGATTTACCACGACAAAAACCGAATGTAAAAACGAATGTGGAAGCAAAGGAACCTAAAGTAAGAAAGATGGTTTCAGATGCAGATGAAAAAGAAGTGGAAAAAGCGACATTACAAAGTATAGATGAAGAGTTTACATGGCATGTAAACTATAATTTTGGTAATGATGTTATGAACCTTGAAAAAGTAGTATTGCAGGATGACTTAGAAGATATTTTAACTATCTTACAAGTAAAACTTGTAAGCAGTGATGGAGAAGAAATAGAAGTTATACCGCAAATTGATGAACAAATAAAGAAAGTAAGTATTGAGTTACCGAAGCGGGATGGAAAGTATACTTATCTTGCGAATCAATCGTATACAATGCATATTAAGTCAAGACTAAACGATAATGTAGATATACTAACGACATACAATGAGAATGATGGTATTCCAAATAAAGCTGAATTACTGTTTGATCAGAAAAAATCCGTGTCAAATGAAGCAATCGTAGTACCGCCAACATTAGGGAAGTTTGAGATTGAAAAAGTAGATGCGAACGATGAAAATCTCAAATTAGAAGGTGCGGTATTTCAAGTAATTGATAAAGATGGAAAAGTAGTATCTGAATTAACAACGGATAAAAATGGTGTAGCCATTTCTAATCCATTGCTATTTGGAAAATATACGTTAAAAGAAGTACAAGCACCAGTAGGATATATGCTTATGAAAGAGCCAATTGAAATTCATGTGGCTAGCGATGTATCTACCCAAAAAATGAAAATAGTAAATCATAAAAATGAGTGGATTATCCCTGAAACAGGTGGCATAGGAACAATTGTCTTTTATGTAATTGGTGGAATATTGATGTTCATTACATCTTTCTTCTTCTTTAGAAAAAGAAAGGTTATGAAATAGATTAGTAGTTTGCAACAAAGGTAGACACAATAGGGGAGTGACGAATAATGAAAAGGATTTTTAGCTTATTATTAATATGTGTATTAGCTTTTTCGGCATTAATGAATATGACGGTTAGTGCTGAATCAAAAAGTACAGGTACTTTAACGATTCACAAGTTTGAACAAAGTAAAGGTTCTAAAACAACTACAGAAGGTAATGGAAAAGAAGGACAAACTGTTCCAGAAGATGCAAAACCTTTAGAAGGTGTAACTTTTGAAATTAAACGAATTGAGTCATTTGAAAAAATTTCAAATGATGGAACTGTTATAAAAGAAGAAGCAAAACTAGTAAAAGACGCTACAATTACAAAGGTAACAGATGCGAAAGGGGAAGCTGTTTTTAAAGATCTTCCGCTAGGGCGTTATGAAGTAAAAGCAATTGAAGGCCCAAAACATATTGCATTGGATAAGACTACTTTTATTGTCGATATTCCAATGACAAGTGCAGACGGTAAAGATTTAAATTACGATGTTCATATTTACCCTAAAAATGAAACAAAACGTGGTTCAGTAGAATTCGTAAAAAAAGGTGAAGCCGGTCAAGTATTAAAAGATGCAGAGTTCCATTTATTTAAAAAGAATAAAGATGGAACAAGTACACAAGTTAAGACACCGAGTTCATTAGTAACAGGGGAAGATGGTAAAGTTCGTGTTGATTCGCTAGAATATGGAGATTATTATTATTTTATTGAGCATAAGGCTCCAACAGGTTATTTAACTAGTAAAGAGGAGCGACCTTTCTCTATTAAGGAATCTGGTGAAGTAGTTAAGCTGGAAGATATAAAGAACTATAAAGAACCTACCATTACTAAAAGTATAAATAACGGTTCGGAAGTAGCTGGAATTAATAAAGAGACAGATTATACGTATGATGTTAAAACATTACTTCCAGAAGATATTAAATCATATAAAAAATATGTCGTAACAGATATTTTAGATGATCGTTTGGAAATAAAAGGTCAACCAATTGCTATGGTTGATAGAAAGAAAGTTGAAGATGGTATTGTAAAAGTAGTTGTAGAAGGCCAAAAAGTAACTGCTACGATTGAAGATTTTTCAAAAATAAATGGAAAAGAGCTTCATTTACAAATTACTGCGAAAATTAAAAGTGATGTTCAATCTGGAGTAGAAATTCCGAATAAAGCAGTACTAGATTTTGTAAATAAAGACGATGTTTCATCAGAAAAAGATGGAAAGCCATCTAATGAAGTAGTGGTTACACCAACTATGGGAAATATTAAAATTGAAAAAGTTGATGGTAAAGATAAGTCTCTGAAATTAGAAGGTGCGAGATTCGAATTACGAGATAAAAAGGGAAATGTTGTAGTAGTAAACAAAAAGAAAATGGATGATATCACGGATGCAAATGGTATTATTACATGGAATGAAATCCCATATGGTGAATATCAAATTGTTGAAACAGTAGCACCAAATTACAAAGATGAAGACGGCGCAGTAGAACAATATCAAAAATTAAGAGATCCAATTGATATTAAAATTGATAAAGATCATAAAGTAATTGAGCTGCAAGTTGAGAATAATAAGAGCGGTTGGATTATTCCAGCAACGGGTGGTATGGGTACAATTCTCTTCACAGTAGTTGGTCTTATGCTAATGGTGACAGCAATGTTTATTTTCTTTAGAAAGAAACCTGAAAAGAATTCTTAATTCATATGTTTATAATATTGTAGTATGGAAAAGAGGAAAGGTATAAGCTTTCCTCTTTTCCACATTTTATCCGTAGTGAAAGAGGCTGTTATGAAACGAAATATTATTTTTGGAAGTATTTTTTTACTAGGATTAAGTATATTCCTCTATCCAACTGTAAGTAATTGGTTTGCAACGAGAACGCATTATTCTGAAGTAAGTATGTATGATGAAGCGGTAAAAAGGTTGGAAAAAGAAGAGATTGATCGTAAAGAAGCAGAGGCACAAGAATATAATAAGAAGGTCCAAGATACGACGCAAACATTTTCAGATCCTTTTCGTGAAAAGAATGACGAACATAAAAGTTCGACTGTAGATATGTTAAATATTGGTGATGTTATGGGGTATGTCGAAATTCCGAAAATTGATGTGAACCTTCCTATTTATCAAGGAACGACTGAAGAAGTGCTAACCCGTGGAGTAGGGCAACTGAACGAATCTTCATTACCAATAGGGGGAGAAAGTACGCATACAGTTTTAACGGGGCATCGTGGTTTACCATCGGCACTTATGTTTACCAGTTTAGACAAAATTGAAAAGAATGATATATTTTATATTCATTCATTAGATAAGATACTTGCTTATCAGGTAGATCAAATAAAAGTTGTATTACCAAATGAAACGAAAGATTTATTAGTAGTACAAGGAGAAGATTATGCAACGTTAATTACATGCACCCCTTATGGAGTAAATACGCACAGATTACTAGTGAGAGGGCACCGAGTTCCATATGATGCTGGAGAAAAAGAAATGATTCCAAAATCTTTTATTATAGAAGATTGGATGATTGTTCTTCCTATTGTTCTTATTTGTATCATCCTTCTAATGATTTATTTGAAAAAACGAAAATAATATGTATTGTGTGGTGTATGTGTGAGAAGGGGCTTAATAAGTTTAGCATTGTTCCTTACAGGGTTATCTCTATTTCTATATCCATTGCTTGCTGATTATATAAACAATTATGTATATAAAACAAGAGTAATTCGTTACGAAAAGATGGTAGATAATTTAAAAGCAGAAGGTGCCAATGAGAAATTTCGGAAGATGGAAACATATAATCGTTTGCTAGGAAAAACTACTTTCAAAATGAATGATCCATTTGTTCATGATATTGAAGTAGAGAATGAGCAGTTAGATTTTATAAATAAAAACGAGATGTTTGGTACGATTTCAATTCCAAAAATAAATGAGGAGTTGCCAATTTACTTAGGTGCAAATCAAGAAAACTTAAGTAAAGGAATAGGCCAAATTGAAGGGACTTCTTTACCAATTGGTGGGAAAGATACACATAGTGTATTGGCAGGGCATCGAGGCTATCATGGTGCGAAGATGTTTCGGCACCTAGATCAATTGGCTGATGACGATATATTCTATGTCAATGTACTTGGAAAACAACTTGTTTATAAAGTAATTGGACGTGAAATCATTAATCCAAATCAAGTTGAGAAATTGAGTGTAACAAAAGGACAAGATAGAGTTACATTACTTACATGTGAGCCATATACATCTAGTAAATATCGATTGTTAATATATGGTGAGAGGGTAGAAACAAATCAAAATGGACATGATTACAAAAGTTTAGTAGAAGTTAGGGGTCATGAAACAAGGGATTTATTTGAGAAACTGGCTTTTGGCATAGTAGGTCTCATTGTAATTTGTATAGGGTTGTACGGTTTATTAATAAAGAAAAACTAGTGATGAAATATATAATATAAGAAAAATGCCACTTCAAAAATGAAGTGGCATTTTTTATATTTCCTCTAAGCTATTAACTGGAACAGTTAATTCGCGTCCTGGATTTTTTACTTCATATATGCGGGCGGTTTCGTTGTTTTCATCGACGTGTTGAATGGTAACAGGCATGCCTTGAAAACTGACATTCGCTTGTTCTGATGATACAGAAAGCTCTTTTGCACGTTGAATATTCATTTATATTCCTCCCATCATTATTATCTTTGCTAAAAAAGAGGAATAATATACCATTTCGAGACATTCTTAAAGTTTTTGTATTATTTGTAATGTTTCTTTAATAAATGCAGAGAAAATAGAATCCGGATACGATTGTATCATTTCATTTGCTTTTGTGGCTTCTTCAAGAGCTCTTTTTTTATCATTCAGTTTGACGTAACAAAGTGCACGATATGCACCTGCTGTTGTAAGCCACGATTGATCAAGCGGATGGTTCATATAATCTGGTATAATAGCACGTTGCAATGCTTGTAAAGCTTCTTCGTAACGTTTTAATCCGTATAAAGCTTTTCCTTTTTCAAGATAATACAATCCGTCGTCTTGAAAAATGGGCTGATCTTTTAGTTTTTCTCGAAATTGTTCTACATGTTTTAATGCGATTGTATATTCATTAGTAATCGTGTTGTAGTAGTAAGCTTTTAAAATATCGATCATCGCAATGGATAGAGTGTCTTCTGTAAAAATGGCAAATTGCTCAGATTTTTTTATGTAATATAAATATTGTTCTTTATCAACTGTAATGGCTTTTTGATAAGATAAAATCCGGTAAAATACATCTGTTTTATAATACACTTGATGTTTCTTTGAAAATGCGAGTGTCTCTAATATCGTTCCTTCACATTTTTCATAATCGCCACATGCTAGTAATATGATGGCTTCATATAAACATAAATCAATATGTATAATAAGATCCATTTCTAAATGTTTCTCTTCATAATCATTTCTAATATTAGATATAAGTTGTAAACATTCTGCATATTTTTTACGTGTGAATATTGCAAAAGATAATTTTAATTTTGTTTCCGTACTGTCGCGGTATAACTTATATTTTTCAAAAATAGAAACAGCTTTTTCTACGTAAGATTCAATGTTGTAATCTTTTATAATTACTGCGGCAGTTACGAATTGTTTGTATATACGAGCCGTATTTAAAGTAGAAGGGAGCTCTTTTTGAACGATAGGTAGTAGGGTCTTATACACTTCATCACATTTATTTTCCTTTATGAGTTGCTCCATTTTTGTAATGAGTTCTGCAATTTCTCCATCATCTTCTTCTAGTAAAAAACTTGTTTCACATCCTAGTTTTTCAGCGATATATTGTAATGTTTTCATGGAAGGTGTAGCTTTTCCATTTTCAATTTGACTAAGCATACTTTTTGTAAGTTCCGAACCTGCCAGCTCTGTTTGTGTAAGTTTTTTTTCTTTACGTAGCGCTTTAATTTTTTCGCCGAGAGTTTCCATATTATTGCTCCTTTATCATTGGAAAAGTTAAATTGTATTTAACTTTTTGTTGTAAAAATTGGAAAGTCGATTATATAATAAGTTTAACACAATTTAACTTTTAAGGGGAGAGAGTCATTATGGGAGATGTAAGTATAGGACAACATGATACAAGAATGAAGATTGCAACGAGAAATATTATTTTAATGATGATTGGAAAGATGACGTCTTTATTAGGGGCAGGAATTTATACATTTGCGATGGGGTTATACGTTTTAAAGACAACTGGTTCAGGAATGGGTTTTGCAATTACGCTCGTTTGCGGATCACTTCCAAGGATGATTTGCGGTCCGATTGCGGGTGCTGTAGCTGACCGTGTGAATCGAAAATGGCTTGTCATTGGCACTGATTTATTAAGTAGCTTAACGATGCTTATTATGTTTATTCTTGCTACTATATTTGGACCATCACTTCTTTTTATTTATGTTTCAGCAGCATTATTATCAATTTGTGCCAGTTTTTATTCTGTTGCATTAACTTCGTCTATTCCGAGTTTAGTAGATGAAGGGCGTATTCAAAAAGCGAGTGCTTTAAATCAAACAGCAGCTTCTTTATCAAATATATTAGGGCCGATTATTGGCGGAGTTGTATTTGGTTTCTTTTCCATTAAGTCGTTCTTTTTGTTAAATAGTATTACTTTCTTTTTAGCCGTTATTTTGCAATTATTTATTGTATTTGATTTGTACAAAAAAGAAGTGGCTGAGAGTAAAGAGCGTTTCTTGACGAGTATAAAAGAAGGATTTTCATATGTAAAACGACAGCATGAAATATATGGTTTAATGAAAATAGCGCTGTGGGTAAACTTTTTTGCATGTGGGTTAACCGTAGCACTTCCATATATTATCGTTCATACATTGCATCTATCTTCAAAGCAACTCGGTACTGTAGAGGGAATGTTAGCAGTCGGGATGCTAATGGGTGCG
Organism: Bacillus cereus group sp. BfR-BA-01309; assembly: GCF_022664315.1. NCBI lineage: Bacteria > Bacillati > Bacillota > Bacilli > Caryophanales > Bacillaceae > Bacillus > Bacillus cereus group sp. BfR-BA-01309. The sequence continues at coordinate 64,999 of NZ_JAKUHE010000016.1, read as the reverse complement.
ATTGCTTTATCAGTGCGTAAAGAAGTGAAGAATCCGTTTCGTTCTATTTATACTGGACTGTTTTTATTTGCGGGTTTGAGTTTATGTACAGTCTTCCCATTGTTAGTTACCATTCCAAAAGTGGCGAGTTTTATTTACTATATTGCTTTTATGATGTTAACGGGTATAGCAATTATGATTGTAAATATTCCGATGCAAGTACATATGCAAAAAACGACAGATCCGAGCTATTTAGGGCGTGTGTTTGGCCTACTTGAAACAATTGCTACTGCAATCGCACCACTCGGTATGATTGTATATGGATTATTATTAGATATGTTGCCTACTAGCATTGTTATGATGACATTAGGCGGAGGTTTATTGTTAGTTGTATTAGTTGGGGTAAAGCAACATATGGCAAAAAAACAAGTGGATGTGTCGGTTTAAAAATAAGAAAATAATAAAAAATTGACTTATCATTATAAAAATGACTAAATTAGTATTTTAGTTTTTGAAACTCTTTTTCATGTGTGTTACAGTATAGTGAGCAGACAAAGAAAAGGAGAAAACATCATGAAAAAATTAAGTTTTGTTATGCTTTTTCTGTTAGTTGTAATGGCTGGATGCAGTAATTATGACACGTATATTGAAACAGGTATGCAATCATTGAAAGATGAAAAATATAGTGATGCGATTATGTGGTTGGAAAAAGCGGAAAAAGAGAAAACAGGAAATGAAGCGAAGGCATATAAAGAAGTCGCGCAGTTATTGGATCGCGGTGCGACAGCATTAAAAGATGGTAAGTATTTAGAAACGAAAGATATTGCAAATGAAGTGCTACAAAAGAAAAAAGACGATGCACTTGAAAAAGCTGTAACATCAAATGCAGAGGATATGCTTCAAAAAGCAAAAGATGTGGAAAAGAAAGTAAATGAAAGAGTGGCAAAACGGAGAAAAGTAGAAGAAGAAGGAATCGATAAACTCATTAAAGCTGTAGACAGTATAGATGATGTAAAAGAAAAAGAGAAGAAAGTTTCAGAAGCATTAGATAAGGCTGAAGAGGCACAAGCAAAAATTGAAGAAAAGAAAAATAAATAGAGTAATAGTTAAAAAGGCTGTCGTGTATAACGACAGCCTTTTAATTTTTTGCTGCATAAGAAGTGATGCTATGTAGTAAAAAAGAAATAATCTTAGAATTCCACCTGTCCTCATGATGAATCGTATAAATGTTACGTTGAAATTCAAATCCAGGGATGGGTATGTAGCATAGTTCATTTCGGTGTACTTCTTGTTCAATAGCAAGTTTAGAAATAAAAGCAACTCCATTCCCATATTTTAAAATTTGTTTCATCGTTTCTAATGAATCTAATTCAATTTCAGATTGGAACGTAATGTTATGCTCTAACATCCATTGCGTAAGTAAATCTCGCGTTGTAGATGGGTTACGATGCAATAGTATACGTTCTTTTTCGATATCTTGTAAGGATACATTTTCTTTTTTTGAAAAATGATGTTCTTTTGAGAAAGCAAGAACAAGTGTATCAGGTATTATTTTTGTTTCTTTTAAAAGTGATTCATCAAACGGTGCCGCAGAAATTACACCGAGATCAATTTCATGATTTTGTAGCATCGTTCGAATTTCAGGAGCTGTTTTTACCATGATTGTTATTTTTATATTTGGGAATTCGCATTGAAATTGGTGAATAATTTCTGGTAAAAGATAAGTCGCTGGTACATAACTAGCGCCAATTGTTATAGCACCTTTATTAAAATCTTTAAACTCTTGTGTGACCCGCCTAGCTTCTTTCATAAGTGCATCTATTTTACAAGCATAATGATGCAATGCCTCACCAGCCTCTGTTAAGAAATATCTTCCAGAACGTAATTCAAATAAAGGCACACCGAGTTCTTCTTCTAAGCTTTTTATATGGAATGTAATAGTAGGTTGTTTAACACCAAGTTTTTCTGCAACTATCGTAAGTTTTTTATATTTCTTAATAAGCACTACAATTTCTAATTTTAAGAGATTCATTATGAGTTGCCGCCTTTTTTATTTTAACTATAGAAAAAATCTATAGAAATAAATAGTTTATTAGAAGTTTTTTAATTTAATCTTTACAGTACATTAACATTCAGTATAAATCTTCCAGATAGAATGAAAGTAGGTTAAGAGTGAGGGGAGAGAGGTGAAACGATGGATATTAAAATTCATGGATTAGAAAAGACGTTTGGAAAAACGCAGGCGTTAAAACCGTTACAAATTGTCATGAAACAAGGTGAATTCACTACACTTTTAGGGCCTTCGGGATGCGGGAAAACGACTTTACTTAGAATGATTGCAGGACTTGAAGAGCCAGATAAAGGTGAAATATATTTTGGAGATAAGTGCATGTATTCTGGTGCAAAAAAAATCAAAACATCTCCTCATGAACGTAATATCGGTATGGTATTTCAAGATTTTGCTTTATGGCCGCATATGACAGTATTTGAAAATGTTGCATTTGGTTTAAGGGCTACAAAGCAAACGAATCAATTACGGGAAAAAGTAGAAGATGCAATAAAGCGAGTTCGCCTGCAAGGGATGGAGAAAAGGTATCCGCATGAACTCTCTGGTGGACAGCAGCAACGCGTCGCATTTGCAAGAGCGATTGTAACAAAACCACATTTTATTTTGTTTGATGAACCGCTGAGTGCACTCGATGCAATTTTGCGAGAAGAAATGCGATTAGAGCTTATGGATATCGTTCATTCAATCGGTTTAACGGCATTGTATGTCACGCACGATCAAACAGAAGCGATGTCAATGTCAGACCAAATTATTGTTATGAAACAAGGAGAAGTATTACAAAAAGGAACTCCAGAAGACATTTATGTGAAGCCATCTCATGAATTTGTTGCAAAATTTGTTGGTAAAGCAAATTGGCTTGTAGAGGGGAAACAAATGGTTCGTCCAGAACATGTAAGCTGGACGAAAAATGAAGTGAGTGAAATGTATACAGGTGAAATTCAGCACGTTACATATGTAGGAGAACGGTATGAAATGAAAGTAAACATGGGGGCACTCGGAATATGGACAGCTTATCACAATAGTAAATTAAGCATCGGTAAGCCAGTATCGTTATATGTGCCAAAAAAATGTATTCATCATATAGGGGGAGAATCGTATGAAGAAATTCAGTTCGCTTAAGTCTTTATTTGTATGTACTTTATTATTTTCGGCTGTAGTAACAGGGTGTAGTTCAAAGACAGGCAATGCAGATGCAAAGAGTAAAGCTACGAATGAAAAGAAAATTGTTGTATATAGTGCAGGACCAAAAGGATTAGCAGAAAAGATTCAAAAGGACTTTGAAAAGAAAACAGGTATAAAAGTAGAAATGTTTCAAGGAACAACAGGTAAAATTTTAGCGAGAATGGAAGCTGAAAAGAAAAATCCAGTCGTTGATGTAGTCGTACTTGCATCATTACCAGCGATGGAAGGATTAAAAAAGGATGGGCAAACGTTAGCTTATAAAGAAGCGAAACAAGCTGATAAGCTTCGTTCTGAATGGTCGGACGATAAAGGACATTATTTCGGATATAGTGCTTCAGCGTTAGGAATTGTGTATAACACAAAAAATGTGAAGACAGCGCCTGAAGATTGGAGTGATATAACGAAAGCAGAATGGAAAGGAAAAGTGAATCTTCCAGATCCAGCACTTTCAGGTTCAGCATTAGACTTTGTAACAGGATATGTGAAAAAGAATGGAAAAGATGGATGGAATTTATTTGAACAGCTTAAGAAAAATGAAGTTACAGTAGCAGGGGCAAATCAAGAAGCGTTAGATCCTGTAGTAACAGGTGCGAAAGACATGGTCATTGCTGGTGTTGATTATATGACGTACAGTGCAAAAGCAAAGGGTGAACCGGTTGATATTGTTTATCCAAAAAGCGGAACAGTTATTAGCCCACGAGCAGCAGGGATTATGAAGGATAGTAAAAATGTAGAAGGCGCAAAAGAGTTTATTGATTATTTATTATCAGATGATGTGCAAAAACAAGTTGCTAAAGCGTATTTATTGCCAGGTAGAACAGATATAAAAGCTGAAAATAGACCGAATGTAGAAGAAATTCCGGTACTAAATATTGATTGGAAAACAGTTGAGAAAGAACAAGATGAAATAGGAAAACAATTTAAGAAAGTATTTCAATAAGATGGTGATTACATGGTAAATCAATTCATGTCAGTAAGACAAGTTGGGATGACGGTAGCGTTGTTACTTGTGGCGATGTTAATCGTCATTCCGCTTTTCCTCATTTTATTTTCTAGTGTATATGAAAATAGTAGTTGGAATTTTTTAAAGCCTTTTGAAGTGATGCAGAGTGGTGGATTAGCTGGGATTTTTCTAAACTCGATGCTTTTAGGTGTACTCGTAGTAATAGGAGCGACCATATTTGCATTTCCATTAGCGTTTATTATGAGCAAAACAGATGTTGGAAAGTATAGTAAGCTGGATATTGTTTTTATGATTCCATTTATGACTCCGCCGTATATTGGATCGATGGGCTGGATTTTGTTCATGCAGCCGAATGGCTATTTCGAGCAGTTCTTTCCGATGCTAAAGACGATTTCATCTTCGTTTTTTAGTTTAGGAGGTATGGTTTTAATAATGAGTCTGCATTTATTTCCATTCCTTTACTTTATGTTGAAAAATACGTTACTTCAAATTGGAAGTAGTAAAGAAGAAGCTGCAGCGGTTCATGGTGGAAGATTTTTCTATCGTTTAAGAAAGATCATATTGCCGTTATTAGTATCAAGTTATGTAATGGGTGCGTTACTTATTTTCGTAAAGACGATTGCTGAATTTGGAACACCGGCTACATTTGGACGAAGAATAGGATTTCATGTATTAACATCAGAGATTCATAAATTTATTTCGAGTTGGCCGATTGATTTTAGTAGTGCAACAGCATTATCTTCTTTATTACTTAGTGCATGTATGCTCATTTGGTATATGCAAAATGTATTGAATCGAAAGTACTCATATGCAATGGTTAGTGGAAAAGGTGTGAAATCTAAAAGGTATACACTGTCTATATTTACACGGGTTGTAGCATGGGGTTATGTAATTGGTTTATTAATTGTATCAATTGGAATCCCGTATTTTTCTATACTTATTGCTTCATTGTCAAAATTAAGAGGCGGCGGTCTACAGTTAAACAACTTTACAACGAGCCATTATGAAGCATTGTTTACAAGTGGATCTCCAGGATTAGAGGCTTTATGGAACAGTTTTCTATTTTCACTTATAACAGCAATTATTGCTGCTACTATTGGAGTCTTTTTTGCGCTTATGATTCGAAAGGGGAAAAAGTCCTCTGAAAAATGGCTTGATATGTGCGGTATGTTACCAAATATGGTACCAGGAATCGTGATGGTTGTAGGGCTTATTTTGTTCTGGAATTCACCCTATATGCCCCTGTCGATTTACAATACACCAGTCATGGTTATCGTAACGTACGTCGTTCTTTTTTTACCTTATACGGTGCAGTATGTAAAAGCATCGCTTGGACAAATTGATGATTCTCTAGTACAGGCTGGAAGTATTTTTTCTGGAAATTATATTTACATTTTTAGAAGGATAATATTACCCCTTATTATCCCGGGCATTCTTGCTGGATGGGCGATGACATTTACAATCTCGATAAGAGAATTAGTAGCATCACTTCTCGTACTACCTCCATCAGTAGAAACGTCAGCAACATTTATTTTCGCTCAATTTGAACAAGGAGAAGTATCTATTGGAATGGCGATGGCTGTCGTTTCAGTTGGACTTACAACAGTATGTTTATTACTTCTGCAACATATGGAGCAAAAGCGAAAAGGGGTAGCAGGATGAGGATAGAAGTATGGGGAGGAGCGGGAGAATATGGTCGTTCCTGCTACTTCGTAAAAAAGAAAGATACGAAAATAGTATTTGACTGTGGTATTAATCGGTCATATGAGGATAGTTATCCAAAAATAGAGAGGGAAGTTGTACCATTTTTAGATGCGGTATTTTTATCACATATTCACGAAGATCATACGATGGGATTACCTTTATTAGCAAAGTATGGATATAAGAAAAAAATTTGGACGACTCGTTATACGATGGAGCAACTTCCCGCTTATTATGAAAAATGGAGAAACTACAATTTAGCGCAAGGATGGAATGTACCTTATAACGACCAAAATGTTAAAGATTTAAATTATGTTTGTATTGATGAGATTAGTAATCCGAATGAATGGATACAGATTACTCCTGCATTACGGTTTCAGTGGGGATATAGTGGGCATGTATTAGGGGCTGTTTGGTTTTTAGTGGATATGAGTCATACATATGTATTTTATTCTGGCGATTATTCAGCAGAGTCTAACATATTGCGAGCTAATTTACCTGAGAAATTACGCGGGGGGATAAAAGTCGCAATCGTAGATGCCGCTTATCATACTGACGATGTTTCGCAACATGAACGAGTAAACGAACTGTGTGCAGAAATTGAACGAGTTGCTCAAAATAAAGGAATAGCGTTACTACCATTGCCACCGCTTGGTAGGGCACAAGATATTGTATTGTATTTATATGAAAAATATAAAGAACTGCCCATTATAGTAGATCGAGAAATTTTGGATGGTTTTGAAGAGATGTTCGTATACAAAGATTGGCTCAAAAATAATGAAGAACTTGAAGGGCTTATGGAGAGTTTAAAAAGAAACATAATCGTTATGGATCATGACATCGGAACGCAAAATAGTTATGGAATAGTTGTCATGAGTAATGCGAATATGCAAACGAAACGAGCCCAGTTATATTATGAACAACTTCGGCATGAAGAACGAAATTCTATTATCTTTACTGGGCATATTGCTAAAGGAAGTTTTGCAGAAAAAATTTTGAAAGAACGTGTAGGTAAAGGGTGTAGGGTGAAACGAGTTCCTTATAAAGTTCATCAAAGTATAAGTGACGTTAAGGCAATGTTAAATACACTATTACCAGAACATACGGTGTTAGTACACGCTTTGAAAGAGGATACGGATCGATTGCAGGAAAAGCTTAGCACGGCAGGGTATGAAAATGTGTATTCACTTGCAATGGAATGTGTAGAAGTTATTTAAAATGTAAAGGGGATCGGTATATGAAAAAGGTATTTGTATTCGCAAGCATTTTCTTTTGTTGTTTCCTTTATAACGTTAAGGAAGGCTTTGCCGCCAGTCCGATGAAACCTAGTTTTGAAGTGAAATTATTATTAAAGCCAGAACAAGTATTAGGTTATAACAAAGAGATGAACGAAGAGGTACTAGAATATTTCAAGGCTGGTACAAATTATGAAAGAATAAAAGTGCAATTTTTAGATACAGCGAATAAAAATTTTAGTAGCGAAGGTTGGTTTGCGAGAATTCGAAAGAAAGAATTTAGTAAAGATTTTGAACTAACATATAAAAAAAGATATCCTATTCAAAATGGTGTAATTCAAGATGCACTAGAAGTAGCTAAAAACGATGGATTTGATAGTAAAACTGATAGTTATGAGGCAGAAGTAGATTGGGGATTTGAGAAGAAAACGTTAAGTATTTCAAATAAAAAAAGTTACAGCGCTAAAGGATATGGAGTACTTGATTTACCAAACGAACGAGCCGCTCAAAACATGTTAATAGAAAAGTTACCAGGGAAAATGAACAAATGGCTGTATACGAATTGGGGAGAAGAAATGCTCAAGAACTCTCGTATTTACGGTCCTGTATTAATGAAACGGTATACAGGGGAGTTTGAAAATATAAAAACGAATATTGAAGTTTGGCCACTAAGTAATACAGGGACAATAGAAGATGATTTTGTAATAGAAGTGTCGTTTAAAACGAGTGAGGAAAGTATTGCAACAAAACAAAGAGAATTATTAATGAAGAGTGTAGAACAAAAAGGATGGTTGTTACCGAAAGATAGTTTGAAGACAGAGCTTATTTTTCAGTGAATAGTAAAAAAGGAATCCATATGCCATGGATTCCTTTTTCCTATATATGAGTATTAAGCTAAATCAGCTGACACGAACATATCACTATTTTGAAGGTTTTTAGAGCGTAAACTATAAGCAACGACCTTCTTTTTATGTTGCTTTACAACATCAACATGCTCTTCATGACTATAAATGTAAAAGATAAAATCTTTTTTACCGCGTTTTGCATTGATAATTAAAGGTGTGCCCTCATTGTGTGGTGGTGCATAATAGCGATCTAAAAATAATCCTTCGTTAAAATCATGAATGATTTTGGATTTTTGTTCGCCTTCTACGTTATTTCCATTGATTGTAACAGTCGCATGCTCTTCTTCAAGTTGTGGATGTGTTTCGTACTTGCTAATAATGGATTCAATAACAGTGTTAGGAAGGCTCGAAACGATAATTTTAAATGCTCCAAATATAACTAACATAACAATAAACCAAGTCGTCATAGTATATCATCCCCTTTATTCTATTTAATAATATAACTCATATGGTAATAGTACATATGGTGAAGTTTTGTATAATTTGTGAAAAATATGCCATTTTCATGAACAAAATGTTAGAAAAATCAATTTTGTTACAAAAAGTTGAAATCGAAGTATTTTAAAAGAAAAAGGTTTATAATAAAAATATAACTAATAACCACATTACTAATTATAAGGAAGTGTAACTATGAGTACTGTAACAATCGTATATGGTATTATTCTTTCCACAATTATCGTTTTATTTTTCGTTGGGGTTTCACGTTATATTCATAAATGGAAAGAAGGCGTTGCGAAATTAAATCACATTGAAGAAGAACTGAGTGATTTAATGTTACATCATGGTAAGTAAAAAGTTTATTTTTTAACTAAACAATGTGAAGAATATCACAAAACATGCTCTCATCATGGAGGCATGTTTTTTTGTTATGTGAATGATTAGGCACATTCATACATTTTTTCCATACGATACAGTGTGAATGTAGAAATGTTCGGAGTGGAAAAGAGGGATAAAATGAGTAGTTCAGGTTATGTTCCAGATAATAAAAACTTAAAGAAAAGCTCAGGAACTCCAAACCTTTTCTTTGATTCGAGAAAAAATATCTTTTTTAAAAGGGATGAGAAAAACGTTGCATATGAAGTTACGTCAACGCAGTTACCAGCGATGATAGGTGGAGCATTTGTTGATTTATTTATGACGAAAGGGCATATGCGAGAACCGCATTGGCATCCGAATGCGTGGGAATTAGATGTTGTAGTATCAGGAGAAGCAGTTACATCCATTTTAAATCCCGAAACGAATCAATTACAAAATTATCATGTAAAAGCGGGGCAAACGGTCTTTATTCCAATGGGATGGTGGCATTGGATCACAGCGGTAACAGAAGAAGTACAATTACATTTGTTCTTCAATAACGATCAGTTTGAAACAGCAGAAGGATCAGACATACTTAGATTAACACCACCAGAAGTATTTCAAGCTGCATACGGTGTAAGTGCAGAAAAATTAGGAAAGGACCTTTCGCCAATTAAGGAGTCAGTTGTAATTGGTCCTCCTAACTCCAATCGACTAAAAGGTGTTAAAGAAAGTGACGACTCAAATATAGTCGTTACGTTAAATGGACAAATAACATCATGTGAAATAGAGTAACTCTTTCTTTTATAACATATTTGTTAAATAAGCTTGGAAAAGAAAGGGTAAATGAAAGTATAAAAGAATTAGAACTTACGAGTCATGACAAATTCTCTTCGTATACTGCTTCACTATATATGAGATGGTATGTAGAAAAAGAGCTTCATGAACCAGAAAGTCAATCGTTAGAAATGATACGTAACATGTCAAAGGATGAGTATAATAAACATGTATTACAAATTCATGAATGGATGAAAAATGAAGAAGAATGGAAAAAACGGGATATCCCATTAAAAGTAGATATGGAATTTCAGCGAATTTGGTCAGATCGATTAGTAAGTGCAAACGCTAAAGGTTATATGAGTATAATGGAAAAGATAAATAGTAGAAAGTATTTCACGAAATCAATGCAAGAAGAAGTCGAGAATATCTTCAAAGGAACCGTTAATAATAGTAAGTTAGAATACGCTGGTCAAAAAGGTTGGTCTACCGCATTTGTATTGACAAAAAGTTTGTATACTACAGATAAGAAGGGTAATAAGGTAGAAGCTGTCATTATGTTTAACGATATAGAAGATCAAGATGCTATAAAAGATGAAGAGTTTAGAAAGAAATTATAATGAAATAATTTTATTATGTAAACAAGGACACTTTTTAGAAAGTGTCCTTTTCTTTTTATGATACAGGATGTCTTATTTGCTTCATTGAATATAGATTGAAAATAAGAAAGGAAGTTGAAAAATGACGATAATATATTTCGTTCGCCATGCCCACTCTACATATACAAAAGAAGAACGGGAACGGCCGTTATCTGAAAAAGGGCATTGTGATGCAGAGAATGTAACACGCTTGTTAAAAGATAAACATATTGATGTTGTAATCTCTAGCCCGTATAAAAGAGCAATTCAAACTGTGCAAGGAATTGCGAATATATATCATATATCGATACAAATAGAAGAAGATTTGCGTGAAAGATTATTAAGTATAGAGCCGGTACAGGATTTTAATGATGCTATGGAGAAAGTGTGGGGAGATTGGAATTATGCATACGAAGGCGGAGAATCAAATGATGTAGCACAAAAACGCGTTGTAACATGTATGCAAAGTATATTAAAAAAATATAAAGGTAAGAATATTGTGATAGGTACGCATGGGAATATTATGGTATTACTAATGAATTATTTTGACTTGAAATATAATTTTCAATTTTGGAAAACCCTTCATATGCCTGATGTGTATAAATTAACTTTTGATAATAATTGTTTCAGCTCTGCTGAAAGAATACAGTCTACAGATTATCAGATAAAGTGAAGCTTTAATCAGTGGGGGTTTTGTTGATCCCCCACTGATTATTAGCCTTCACCAATCGGGCTTTTACGGGCAGTTGATCCCCCATCTAACTTCTTTGCTTTCGCTGAATTTTGAGGTGGGAGTCTTACTGCCCGTTAATGCGGGGGAAATAATTTGTAAAAGTTTATCAAAAAAAGAGGAAAGAGAGAAGTTATTGTAGAAGTATGACTTTGTAACATAAAAATTATGTGTTAAAGGAGGCTGTTTACATGTTTGAGAAAGAGAAAGAAGGGCTTATTGAAGTTCACAACGTATATGAAATTGCACCAGCAGATGGAACAATTATTGGTATGGCAACGGAAGAAGAAATGGAAATTGCTGCTGAACTTGAGCTGCAGTACTATGCCCATTCTCGTTTGCTAGAAGCAAATATTCAGTTAGACGGTTCCTCCTACAAAGAGTTACTTCAGGAGTTCCAGGAGTACGAAAGAAAATCAATGAGCTTTTGGCGAGCAATACATAAGCGTTTAGCTGTGCCATGGGCATGGGTATTACGTATTGACGTTGCGAATGGCCCTATTTATGTAAGTAATGGGAATTCGTATTACGAAGAAATCGATGATGAAGAAGATTATGAATAGATAAGTAAGGAAGCAGCGTTAGTTGCTTCCTTTTTTTATTTATAGAGATTGAACAGCCTCAATAATAATATCTGGTCGATCAATTTCGATTCCGTGACCAGCATGTTCGGCAAGTATATATTGGCTATGTATTGAGAGTTGTAATTGTTCATGAATCAGTTCTTGCCACATTGATTCAAGTTGCGTCGCTTCTTCTTTTGGCATGCCGCCTTCAGTCAACTGAGTAATAGAATATTGAGGGTCTCTACCGATAACGATTAAAGGTGTTTCTAATGTTTTATGTAGCTCTTTTATTGAGTGGGCACAATTTTTCCACTCACATAGTTCAGAAGCTGTCGCTTTATATAATAGAGGAGAGGTAGAAAATTCAATGTATTGTCTTGATTGATTAACGAGTATAGATTTTAGTTCATTATAAAGCATGTCTACATTCATTTTGGAGTACGTATTATATTTTTGAAGCCACATATCATCCGAGTCAGTCTGATCAGAAATTGGTAAATGAAGTTCATCTAGTCGGTGTAAGTTCATGGAAGTAGAATCAACTAAAATAAGTGCCTCCAGCTTATCTTCATGTAGCATCGCAAAATGTTGTGCGCATAAGCCACCATAGGAATGACCGATTAGAATGATTGGTTCGTGAATAGCCAGTTTTTGTAGCATCAAATGAAGTTCTTTTGTTACTTGTAACGTAGTACGTGAATAATTCCCTAGCTCACTTTTTCCGTAACCTGGGCGATGGTATGAAACGACTGTAAAGTGCTGTGAAAGCTTTTCTATAATAGGAAGCCAATCATAAAATGAGCAAGTCATTCCAGTTTGAATGACTACCGTTTGTTTACTACTTCCTTTTATATATACTTCTATAGTTTGCCCCAATACCTCTACAAGTTTATAAATAATAAACCCTCCTAACTAAGCTTGAAATAATTTTTGACAAGCAAAAACAGTGCACCAAACGCCTATACCGAACAGGACAGATGTACTAAGTGAAAAAGAGTTTTTTAGACCAATATAGACGATAAATAATAGTAGTGCGGATGCAGGAAATCCATATAATACGCCTATCGCAAATTGACTTAATTCTTGTTTGTTTCCGCCTTCAAAAGAAATCCAAAATAGACTTAGTAAACTAACGAGTGGAAGGGCAGCAATAAAGCCGCCTATCGCACTGTAATGTTTAGCGACTTCAGTAATAACGCCGATAATAAGTGCCGAAACAATTACTTTAACGAGGAAATGCATATTTTGCCTCCTGCGCTAATAACGAAAAGGCTTTTTCAATTAATTGTTGTTCTTCTTTTGATAACTGAGATTCTAATATTTTTATCTTTTCTTTATCTAGTAAAGTATGCTTTTCTAATCCTTCAATACCTTCTATCGTTAATGTAAGGTTTACAACTCTTTCATCTTGTTTGTTTCTTTCTTTTATAATAAATCCTTTTTGAATAAGGCGCTTTACGTGTTCAGATGCTGTGTTATGAGAGAGACTAAGCTCAGTAGCGACTTTTCCAATTGTTATATCTTTCTCGCGAGAAACGATTTGTAAAATACGAATAGCTTGATGGGAAAGGTTGTCTTCATATTCGTATCGTAAGTGATAATAAATACTCTCCCAATGTTGATTGATGTCTTTCATAATGATAAATCCCCCTATTTTTATATCGTATAGTAAGATATATTCGTTACTTTAGAAGCAAAATCCTTTTATTTGGATAAAAAATGTTGAAAAAGTTTATTTTTATTGAAATATAAGGTAATCTATGTGTAAAGGTATACATTTAGGAAGAGAGAGGATGATAGCTGTGAATACATTCAAATGGATGAGTCATGAACAGATGTATGTAGATGAAATACATGTTGAAAAATGTGGTCCTCTTTCAGTCGGCGTATATGGGGGAAATCAAGAAAGTGATGCATATGAACGAGGAGATGCGGTACTTGCTTGGTGGGATCCTGAATTACAATTTGAATTTGTTATGATTTTTGATACACACCATAAAACAAAAAATATTGATTATATAATAGAAGCAATCTCAGAAAGAAAAGAGAAACTAAAAGAGTTATTTTCCTACCCGATACATTTAGCTTTTCATCATACACATATGTACTTATTAGCGTTATTTACAGATGAATTGTTTATTGAAAAATGTGATCAAGATGATGAGGAACTTGCATGCTTAATTTGTTTACGAAAAGGCGAATTTTTATATTGGCTATCAGTTGGTGATTGTTTCGCATATTTATTCCATTCTGAGAAAACGAAGAATGGTAAAGGGCGATTAAATAAACGAAAGAATTACGAATATATCGGTAGGAAAAATATTTTTGCGGCAAATACACCTTGCTTTACGTCAGGTGTAAGAGGATTAGAAAAAGGAATGAATCATATTGTAATGGCAACGGACGGTATTTTAGAATGTGATAAACAAAGGTTTGATGATGATCAATCATTAGTAGAAATATTGCACGACGGAAGTTGCTTACAGATTGAACCAGTATTAACAAATGTACTGCAGTGGAAAGGTAGAGATTGTGCCACTATTATTGGATGGTCTATTGATACTGAAAATAAACGATGCGCTAATTAATATAAAAGGAGTTCAAGGTTTTTTATCCTTGAACTCCTTTTTGTTAAGCGATATGGATGTGATACGTTTTTAACCATTCATTTACTTGAAGCATGTATTCCATAGCACTTCTTGCTTCAAAATTGTCAATTTCTTTATTGCTTTCATCGGCAATGGCAAGTAATGTAGAATGATTAATAAGTGAGAAAATAGGATTGTTTTTATTACTGCACATGTCGAGTGATAAATGACGGATTGTTTGCAGATAATGTGGATCTTGTGAAGTTGGATAAGCACTTTTTCTTCTATTACGTACATCATCAGGTAAAGCAGGCTGCAGTGCTCTACGTAAAATGCCTTTTTCAATATTATCAATGCTTTTTATATTGAAAGGAACGTTCCATAAATATTCAACTAATCGATAATCGCAAAACGGTACACGAACTTCGAATCCTACAGCCATACTCATACGGTCTTTACGGTCAAGTAAGAACGGGAGAAATCTTGTTAAAAATAAATAAAACATTTGACGTTGTTTTGCGGATTTTTTACTTTCGCCTTCAAGAGTAGGTACTTCAAGTATCGCTTCTTGGAATCGTGCATCAATATAGTTTTCTAGATTGCATTGGTTATTTACGTCATTTAGTAGAAGAGGAGAAGTATTCTTCCAATTTGTTAGCCACGGAAACTTATCTACATATAGTAATTCTTCTTGGTGAAACCAAGGATACCCACCGAATACTTCATCAGCAGATTCTCCAGATAAAGCTACAGTTGCATCTTTTTTCATTTCGCAAAATAGTAAATATAGTGAAGTTTCCATTTCGCCAGCACTCGGTAGATCTTTTGCACGAAGGGGAACGAATAAGTGATTTGCTAATTCTTCAGCATTCACAATAATGTCATGATGCGATGTCCCTACATGTTCAGAAACGCGTTTTACCCAAGGAGCGTCTAAACCAGTGCGAGCAAATGTCAGCTCGAAATCTTTTGCGCTATTTACAAAGTCAACGGAATACGTATGAAGTGTTTTATTTTCAGCAGCAAATTCTTTTCCCGCTAGTGCAGTAATCCCGCTAGAATCTAATCCTCCTGATAACATACAGACGAGAGGAACATCTGCAATTAATTGTCTTTTTACTGTATCTTGTAAAATAGATAAAATATGTGATGATGTATCTTCAGTAGAGTCTGTATGAACTTTACTTTCTAAATTCCAATACTTTTGAACTACTTTTTTATCACGTGTAAACGTTATAGAATGTCCAGCACGCACTTCTTGAATATGTTTAAAGACGCCACACCCTGGAGTTCGAAATAATCCTAATCCAAATATTTCGTTTATGCCATCCGAATCAATTTCAGCAGGAACAGATGGATGAGCCAATAGTGCTTTTATTTCAGATCCGAAAATAATGCTGTCATTTCTTTCTGTATAAAAAAGCGGCTTTACGCCTAAATGATCACGTGCTAAAAACAATTGTTGCTTCTGATCATCCCATAAGGCGAAAGCGAAAATTCCGTTTAAATGTTGTACGCAATCTTCTTTCCATTCTAAATAAGCATGTAGTAACACTTCTGTATCTGAATGCGTTTCAAATGCATGACCACATTTTCGAAGTTGTTCTCTCAGTTCACGGAAATTATAAATTTCTCCATTATAAGTAAGAGCATACGTATAATCACCAGCACGAAATGTCTTCGGCTGTGTCCCACCTTCTGGATCAATAACAATTAAACGCCGGTGTGCAAAGGCTGCACGAGGTGAAAACCAAAATCCTTCAGCATCAGGACCACGATGCTGAATACTATTTGCCATCTTTTCTAAAATAACATGTTGATTTGAAAGATCTTTCTTCCAATCTACCCAACCTGTAATTCCACACATACACATCTCATCTCCTAATTTAAAATGTTGAAAAGTAGATTAACGAAATAAAATGTACACTAAGTTAAAGAGTGACTATATAAATAGTGTACTACATGAATTAAAAGGCAGACTTGAGAAAATTTTCTTGTAATACATAGTTATGTGAGACAATGGCTTAGGGAAAGTATTCCATAACATACAAAAAATAAAAAAAGATGAGAGGAATTTTTTTGTAAGACGTTATATAGGGTGTAAAAGCTTTTACAAAAAAATAAGGGGAATCGCTACATGAAATCAAATGAGAAAAATTTTATAAAAAGATTACAACGGCAAAAAGAAGATGCGCTGGAATTCGTTGTTGATACATACTTACCACTCATAAAAGGAATCACGCACAAAGTTCTTCTTCCAGTTCAAAATGACGGACTCATTGAGGAATGTGTAAACGATATATTTCTTTCCATTTGGAATAACGCAAATAAATTTCATGGAGAGCCAAGTGACTTTAAAAAATGGATTGCGGCAATTGCGAAATTTAAAGCGATTGATTATTACCGGAAAGCGACTAGAAAAGTAGAAATTATTTCAGATGAGTTTCATATTAGTACGGAAAAGTCAGCTGAAGATGAATTAATCGTTATGGAAGATAGGGAAGAGTTATTGAAGCTTATTAATCAATTAGAACCGTTAGATCAAAAGGTGTTCATTATGAAATATCTTCTCGGTATGAAGACAGAAGAAATAGGAGACAAGTTAGGATTAACCAGGGCAGCGATCGATAATCGCGTGTACCGTGGGAAAAAGAAACTACAACAAAATGCTACGAATATTAGTTTTGGAGGTAGTGCAATATGAAAGATATTTATGAATTATTAAATGATATTGATATAGATGAAAAAGAACTTGAAGAAATTGAGGCTTCTGAAATTGAAAAAGAAAAAGTAAAACGGAGTGTAAAACAGTCGATACGTACGAAGAAAAAGATGAGAAGTTGGAAAAAAGGTGTTGCTGCTGCATCTATTTTAGTAGGATTATCAGTTGCAACACTGGGCATTGGATTTCCTACGTATGCCGGGGGATTGCCAATTGTAGGTGACATATTCCGGTTTTTAGATAATGGTAGAACAGGGTTATATGAAAACTCTAAAGCTGACGCAGGGAAGATAATGGAACCTCATTATAATTATAAACCATACGCTACAGTACTAAATATGACAAAAGAAAGCAAGGGAATTAAGATAACGATTAATGATGCGATTTTTGATGGGAAGACAGTATCAATAAACTATTCTATAGAAAGTAACAGAGATCTAGGCGAAAATCCAAGTATGTTGGATTTTTTAACTATTAAAGGAGCAGGTGCCCAATCAGGCAGCAATAAAATTACTAAAGTCGCAGATAGAAAATATACAGGTTTAATAAAAACAAGTAGCGATCTAGTTGGTAGTAAAGAAACTATAGTGAATGTTGAATGGAGTGTACAAAGTATAGCCATTTTAGAAACTGAAGAAGAGATAAAAGGGGATTGGAATTTTAATATTAATCTAAAAGGAATAGAAAATAAAGAGCAATTGATTGGAGGTAGTACAGAAAAAGATGGTGTCAAAGTAAATATGGAGAGAATGGAAATAACACCAATTTCGTTTATTCTATACTACAACCAAGAAGTATCTCAAGAGATAAGGGGTGTATGGGATGGAGGGGATGTCGATTTAGAAGTGAGGGATGATTTAGGTAATCAGTATTATGGAGAAGGAAATGGAGGTTTAGGTGAAGATTCTTATAATTTTAATTCGAGTAAAACATTCCAACAACTTAATGAGAATGCGACTAAGTTAATCATAACACCTCACGTTAATTTAAGAATTCACACTCCTGAAAATTATGGATCGGTAACAATAGTTGAAGGACAAGTAAAGGAGCGTTTTGTACCTCGAAGACTGGGAGGCAATAAGGATATTGTGTTAGATACTATTGTAATCGACTTAAAGAAATAAAAAAAGACTGCCTCATTGTTTTAGGCAGTCTTTTTTTCGTTAAGAACTAGTTACGAGTAACGCATGCGGATGCTGCGTTTTATACTCATCTTTCCACGGAATATTTAGGTGTTCCCACGATTCGCCGCTATCATTGGATTGAAACAGGCCGTTGTTATTTAAAGTGTAAAATGTATGTGGTTCTGCAGGATTTGTCGCAAACATCGAAATGACTGTACCAATTGCAGATGGTAGACCTTGTTGTACTTGCTGGAAAGGAGTATCTTTCGTTTTACGATAAATATAAGATTCATAAGGAATACGGTGATGAGCGAGGTCAGCACTTGGTGCAGCAGAAACGAGAATTGTATCGCAATCAGCCGGATCGATAGCCATACTGTATAAATAATGATGTTCAAGTCCTTCACTGCATGAGATCCAGTTGTTTCCACTGTTATAACTTTCGAGGTATGCGCGATCAGGTCCGCCCATAAATCCGTCACCACATGATGCATAAAGGCGATTTGGAGCGTCAGGATGCATAAGCAATTGATGAGCATCGATAGGAGCACCAAATTTTTTATCAATCCATGTATGCCCTCTATCATTACTTTGAATAACAGCACCAGCTTCAATTGAAACATGGATTGTATTTGGGGTGTTTGGATCAACTGTAATCCAGCGTACGTGATGGGTAAAAGGTCTAGGCGGAAAAGCCCACGTATAAGAAGATAATAATGATTTCATATTTTTAAGTTCCGTCCACGTTTCACCACCATTTTCTGAACGGAATAAAGCGCTCGGTTCTGTGCCGACGTAAACGACGCCATAGCCATTAACTTGTTCATTTGAGCTTATCGTTATAGAAGTAATCGAAGAATGTAAAATACCATCTTCTTTAGGAAAATCAAAGTAACGATAGGAATCTCCAATCGGCCTCCATGAATCCCCGCCATTGTCACTTAACCATAAACCTCGTCCAAATGTTCCGCAATATACACGGTTTTGTTGGAATGGATCAATTGCAATACAGGTAGGTTGCATATTTTGTAAGTGGTATGAGGTTTCATAGTTACCATATCGTTCTTTTACAACAATAAGTTCACGTTCCATACAGAGAAATAGTCGTTTCAATTCTATAACCTCCTTCAAATTTCTTTCATTAGTAAACAATATGAAGCTGAAAAAGAAGTAGTCTTATTTTTTGTTGAGAAAAAGGACTTGTTTGAAAAATAGCGAAGTGTATAGATAGAGGAAGCGAACGTTTATGGGCGTTAATTCGGGATAAAGATGGGGAGTTTGTTTCATACTAACATTCAGATATTGCACTTAAAGGAGTATTGGTATGGGACATTCACATGATCACGGTCATTCTAACAATAAAAAGGCGCTACTAATTGCTTTCGTACTAACAACAAGTTTTATGATTGCTGAAGTAATTGGAGGATTTGTAACAAATAGTTTAGCACTACTATCTGACGCGGGGCATATGTTAAGTGATGCGGTATCTTTAGCTTTAAGTTTACTTGCGTTTAAGCTTGGAGAAAAAACAGCAACAGCTGCGAAAACATATGGGTACAAGCGAGTCGAAATGTTAGCAGCATTATGTAACGGTGTCGTTCTTATTGTCATTTCAGTATACATTTTTATTGAAGCAATACGCCGTTTTAAAGAACCGGTTGAGATTGCTAGTAATGGGATGCTCATTATTGCCGTACTTGGTCTATTTATTAATATTTTATCAGCTTGGATATTAATGAGAGGCGGAGATGTGAAGGGCAATTTGAATTTAAGAAGTGCTTTCTTACACGTATTAGGCGATCTATTAGGATCAGTCGGAGCGATTATTGCAGCGCTATGTATTAAATTTTTCGGATGGACTGCTGCAGATGCGATTGCTAGTATTCTTGTGTCTATTTTAGTCATTATTAGTGGATGGCGTGTAACACGTGATACGGTCCATATATTAATGGAGGGTGCACCGCAGCACATAAATATTGAAGAGGTAAAAAGTACATTATTAAATATTACGGTTGTAAAAGAAGTTCATGATTTGCATATATGGTCTGTCACATCTGATTTTCAAGTATTAACTTGCCATTTGATTATTAAAGATAATGAAACGCAAAGTGTATTAAAAGAGGCTACGGATGTATTAAAGGAAAAATTTCATGTAGAACATGTCACCATTCAAGTAGAAATAGATGGTGAGTTTAATCATGGTGAGACAACTTGCAAAGTATGAAAGAAAAAGGATAAGAAAATGTGTCATAACATTTTTCGCACGGCATACATATATATAATGTGGCCACAAATACTTTGTAAGGTAAATATTTCATGAAATTACTTTACTTATAAAGAGTCATCTTTTATAATCAAAAGTGGTAATTGATAAAGATTATCATTTTCAATGATCGTAGAAAGGAGTTTTTTAAAAGATGAGTAGTCAACTCCGTTTTGCTGTTGAAAATCGTAAGAGGCATTTAATCGATGAGTTAATTGGAGCAGGTGTGTTTAAAATTCGCGACCGACAATTATACGAGCTGTCTTTAGAGGAATTGGAAAAAGAGTACGAAGATATGGAAGATTATGCAGATATTCAGGCATAGCTATATAGATTAGTAAAAGGTGAGCTGGTTACGATTTTATGTAACCAGCTCTATTATTATTTCATAGAAATTATTTTTGATATTTCTTTCATTGGACGAAGCCAGTTTTGAGACATCATTAGTTCCATTTGTTTTTCGTCCTGCTTCTGCAGTGCTTGAATGATAGAATGATGTTCTTCAATAGATTGACTTGCTGGAACGAAGTTTTGGAAAAACAAATATTCAAGACGTAAAACGTGAAGTTGCATATTTTCTAGAAAGGGTTCAATATATTGGTTTTTAGCAATAGAAGAAATTGCATTGTGAAATTGTATATCTAGTTGTAAAGCTTGTTTTGCGTTTTTCTTCTCTATAGAGCGCTGGAAATCATCATTTATTTCAGAAAGTAGTTTCAAATCAGCGTCTGTAATGTTTTGAAGTGCTTGCTTTCCTATAATAGAGTGAAGACCAGCCATCGTTTCATAAATGATAGGAATGTCGTCTAACTTAATAGGAGCAATTTTTGTTTTTTGCCCAGGTACCATTTCCACTAATCCAGAAAGCTCTAATATTTGCAGTGCTTCTCTTACAGGTGTTCTGCTTACTCCTAGTGCTTCAGCCAATTCCCCATCATTAATTTTTTCATCAGGCTGCAGTACACCTTCAATAATCCAATCTTGTAGTTGATTTAAAACGAGTGATTTTGCCGAAACTCTTCCTTGTTTTTTATAATTTTGAGGGATAGGCATAGTGAATTCGATCCTTTCATTGTATATTTTTCTTTTTCTCATGAACAAGCTTTAATTCGGGTTTCCCTTCATCTGGTTTTTGGCTTAAGATAAGCACCATTACAATGACACAAAGAGCCCCTAATAACTGAAAAGATTGAAACGGTACGTGTAATATAAGTACAGAAGAAATAATAGCTGCGAGTGGTTCTGTACATCCGAATAATGTCGTTTCTTTCGGAGTCAAGTATCGTATGCTGTCTAAGTATAAATAAAATGCAATAAGTGTCCCGAAAATGACGACAAATGTGATAAGCGGTAGGGTACTTAGTTTTACATATTTCATAGTTGATAATAAAATGAATTCTTTTGTAGAAATAAAGTGTAGGATCGTTACTCCAATTCCCCCAATAATCATGCCCCATCCAACGATAACAGAGGAAGACCATCTTTCTAGTAATCCCTTTGAATATAAACTATAAAAAGCAAGAGATAATCCAGATAAAATACCCCAAATAATAGCTGGTGTAGAAACGGCCAAGTTATGAACAGATCCGTTTGTTAGTAAAAGAAAAGTTCCTACTAATGAAAGGGCAATTGAAATAAAATCAATTTTTGATGGACGAACGTTCCATTTGAAAAGTAAGTATACAGTGATAAATATAGGAGCTAAATATTGCAATAATGTTGCGACGGCAGCATTCCCTTCTTTAATAGAAGCAAAATACGTGTACTGTACAGCGAGCATACCGAATAGGCCAAACAAAATCATTTTAATAGCATCCGATTTTTGTTTCCATATGCCGAATATTTCTTTTTTTCTCGTTCCGAATGACGAAATAATGAGCAAGATAACGCCGGATATAAGCAATCGAATTGTAACTAACCATTCAGTAGAAACGTGTTCATATTGGAAAAGTTGTTGTGCAGCTGTCCCGGACAATCCCCATAAACAAGCACCAATTACAACCATAATGATTCCTTTTAAACGATTTGGATCCATATAGTTTTATTTCCTTTCTCTAAAAATAAATTTTGAATACAATATGTAATATATCACGAAATGCATAAAAATTAAACTGAAATTTCTGTTTTGTGAGATGGGAATTCTAGTAGTTCCAGTTATCTTTACGATATAAGTGAGTAGGTTAAATAAAACGAGGCGAAATTATAAAATTAAATCATAATCAAGAAGATAAAAAAATAAAGATAAGAGTAATTTGGTTTGTTAAAAATATGTGTAGAAGGAGAAATGTGATGAGCTGGGTTACTCATAAACCAACATTTGAATTTGATCAATATAGTCCATATATTCGAATGAATTCTGCGTGGGTGGGACATTTAAACTTTGCTTATGATTTAGTAAGATTTGAAAAGCCAGAAATATTAGTTGAGTTAGGTACACATTTAGGAGCTTCTTTTTTCAGTTTTTGCCAAGGGGTAAAAGATGGAGGATTATCTACAAAATGCTTTGCTGTAGATACTTGGGAAGGGGATGAGCATACAGGTCCATATGGAGAAGGTGTTTTTCAAATAGTGAGTAAATATACGGACATGAGTTATCCTCAAATAGGGAATTTAATTCGATCTACTTTTGACGAGGCGGTGGATCAGTTTCAAGATGGAACGATAAATTTGTTGCATATTGATGGTTATCATACGTATGAAGCAGTTTCTCATGATTATAAAACATGGTTACCGAAACTTGCGAATAACGGTATTGTTTTATTTCATGATATTGAGGTGAAAGGTCGAGACTTCGGCGTGTATAAATTTTGGGATGAGGTCAAAGCGAAGTACCCTCATTTTCAGTTTGAGCATTCATATGGACTCGGAGTGTTGTTTCCGAAAGGTAGTAGCGATAAGTTTGTGGAAATACTAAAAAATAAAGAAGAAATACAAAATATGTATAAATAAAAGTGGAGCATGCATCATTTTAATGATGTGTGCTTTTTTTGCGTGGGGAAAAATGGTAGTCCTTAAAAGATGGGGAATAGTAAAAAGTTTTGTTGTGGCAAATATTAAAAAGGTTATTTTTGGATTGTTCTATATAAAAAATGTAACATTTTTTATATTTTCCATTGCGAAAAGTAACATCTACTTTTACAATAGAAAAGGTGTCCAATATATTATACTGGAAAAATAAATCGAAATAATATGAAAATTTTGTTTTGTCTTCGCTAATTGTATATTACATACATGTAAGACGACATACGTCATGTTATCGACTTGTAAGGAGAGAAAAAAATGAAAAGTGTAAGATTACCATCGATGCTAGAAATCATAGTTCTTTTATTACTATTTCTTGCTGTTGTCTTTTCCTTCCAAACGATTTTTGATCTCCCAATTCAATTAGCGCTATTTATTTCATGGTTTTTAGTAATTGCGCTTGGATTAAGATTAGGATTTCGTTATCAAGAATTGCAAGATGCAATTACGAAAGGGATTTCTAACGGATTAGAAGCAATACTGATTTTAGTTGCAGTAGGTGCTTTAATTGGAACATGGATTGCTGGTGGCGTTGTACCAACATTAATCTATTATGGATTAGAGTTTATTCACCCTAGCATATTCTTACTGGCAACATTAATTATTTGTTCGATAACTTCTATCGCGACAGGAACATCATGGGGAACAGTAGGAACAGCTGGTATTGCTATGATGGCAATTGGTGAGGGACTTGGATTACCACTTCCGCTTGTTGCTGGTGCAGTTCTTTCAGGAGCTTATTTCGGTGACAAATTATCACCACTTTCTGATAGTACAGTTCTTGCAGCGTCTATGGCGAAAGTAGATGTTATTGCTCACGTTCGAGCTATGCTCGTATTAGATGTTCCGGCTTATATTATTACTAGCATTATGTTTACTGTAGCTGGTTGGATGTATGGCGGCGATAATGTAGATTTGAATCGAGTAGAGTTTTTAAAAGAAGCTTTATTAAAGCAATTTGATATTAAAATATGGATGCTTGTTCCAGCGGTCATTGTTATCGTTCTATTAGCGATGAAGAAACCGTCTATGCCGACAATTGCAATGGGAGCTTTAATTGGTGCAATTTGGGCAACTCTTTTCCAAGGCATGAACTTTGGAGAGGCGATTGGAACAGCGTATAACGGATTCTCAATTCAATCTGGTGTTGAGTTTGTTGACAAGTTATTAAACCGTGGTGGAATTAACGGTATGCTTGGCTCAGTGGCCGTTATTATTTTTGGTTTAGGATTTGGTGGCTTACTTGAAAAATTAGGTGTTTTAAAAGTAATTGTATCAAAATTCGAGAAGAAATTAAATTCTGCAGGTAATGTAACATTGTCTACATTAATCGTGGCATTCTTAGCGAATATATTTGGTTGTGCGATGTACGTATCACTAATTTTAACACCGAAAATTATGGAAGATAGCTATGATAAATTAAAAATAGACCGACGTGTATTGGCACGTAACTCAGAAGTAGGTGGAACTTTAACTTCAGGTATGGTTCCATGGTCTGATAATGGTATTTTTATGGCTGGTATTTTAGGTGTAGCAACGTTCTCATACGTTCCGTTTATGTGGTTAAGCTTTGTATCATTAATTTTGGCGGTTATTTACGGATATACAGGCAAATTCATCTGGTATGTAGATGACGTTGAAAAAGGAAAGCAAGTATCATAAAATAAAAAATCACCTTCTACAACATGTAGAAGGTGATTTTTTATTTTGTAATAGGAGTTGAAGAAGTTATCTCATCCTCATATTTAGCGATTTTTTGTTGTATCTTTTTTAAGTTGTTTTCAGTGTCTTGAATGAGTTGTAAGACATTGGTCTCTTGTTGTTTCATTAATTTCAACCGCCTAAGGATTGTAGATTCTCCCTCCATAGACCAGTCGATAAATTGTTTTATTTTTTGAATGGGCATACCGGTGTTTTTTAAACATAAAATCATTTCTAAATATTTCAGTGCTTCTTCGTCAAAAACTCGATCGCCTTTTTCATTTCTTTGAAGAAAAGGAAACAGTCCTTGTTTATCGTAATAACGTATTTGAGAAATAGTTAAGTGTTGCATTTTAGCGACTTGACCGATCGTATAAAACATAGAATTCATCCTTTTACTACCAAGTTATAATGCCATCTTTATTTAGTATTTTACCATTATAGTTTGTTTCACTTAATGCATATTTAATAATAATTTTAGCACTTTCATTAGTCGTATGGCCACCTGGGGAATTACCATTAAGGTCAGTAGTTGTAAAACCCGGAGTTACTCCGAAAATTTCTGGACCGTTAGTACTAAATTCTTTACTAAAAGCTAATGTTAAAGCATTAATAGCTGTTTTTGAAGAATTATATCCTAACGCATTAATTGGATGTGTTTCACCATTAGCAAACATTGTTAAGGAAGCCATGTCAGTTGTTACATTGATAATTTTACTGTTGCTTGATTTCTTTAATAATGGTAAAAAGGCTTGCACCATTTGGAATGTTCCAAAAAAGTTAACTTCAAATCCTTGACGTAAAGTTTCAATATTTAATTCACTAGGTAGCGTATGGAAGTCTAGTGCTATGCCTGCGTTATTGATTAATAAATCTAAGTGGCCAGTCGTTTCATGAATTTTTTTGATTGCTTCTTGAATGGATTGTGAACTTGAAATATCTATTTGAATATAGGAAACGTTTGATACATGTAAAGATTCTACAGCTTGTTGTCCAAGTTGTTTATTACGAGCACCTAAAAATACGTGATAATCTTTTTCTGCTAATTGACGAACAAGTTCATATCCAATTCCTTTATTTGCACCTGTTATGAAAGCATATTTTTTCATATTGAATTCCTCCAGTAGTGTTATAGTAGGTTACAAAGGAAAGGATACAGCCTAAACTTAAGTTTAGGTCAAGAGGAATTTTTAAAAATAAATATAGAATATTTACATATATGAGTGAGAATTCTTATCATTTAAGGGGAAGTCTGTTATTATAAGAGATGTAGGTATTTTATTTTCAAGGGGATGAAAAAATGGAGTACAGAATTGAAAGAGATACAATAGGAGAAATAAAAGTTCCAGCTGATAAATTATGGGCAGCACAAACGCAACGTAGTAAAGAAAACTTCCCGATTGGAACAGAGCAAATGCCGCTTGAAATTGTAAAAGCGTTTGCGATTTTAAAAAAGAGTGCAGCACTTAGCAATCAAAAATTAGGAAAGCTATCAGAAGAAAAAGCAGAAGCAATTGTGGCAGCAGCTGACGAAGTGATTGCAGGGAAATGGAATGAACATTTTCCACTTGTCGTATGGCAAACGGGTAGTGGTACACAGTCAAACATGAATGTGAATGAAGTAATTGCAAATCGTGGGAATCAAATTTTGAAAGAGAAGGGATCTGACGTACATATTCATCCGAATGATGATGTGAACATGTCTCAAAGTTCAAATGACACATTTCCGACAGCGCTTCATGTAGCATGTGTAATTGCAGTAGAAAATCACGTATTGCCAGCAATTACGAAATTAAAAGAAACGTTAGCAGAAAAAGTAACTGCATTTGAACATATTATAAAAATTGGTCGTACACACTTACAAGATGCAACACCGTTAACATTAGGACAAGAAATTAGCGGATGGCACCGTATGCTTGAAAAAACAGAGCGTATGATTGCAGAGAGCAATACATATATGAAAGAGCTTGCAATTGGTGGTACTGCAGTTGGAACAGGTATTAATGCTCATCCTAAATTTGGTGAGATGGTGTCAGAGGAAATAAGCCAATTTACAGGTAAGCAATTTATTTCTGCACCAAATAAGTTCCATGCATTAACGAGCCATGATGAAGTTGTATATACGCATGGTGCGTTAAAAGCATTAGCAGCTGATTTAATGAAAATCGCTAACGATGTGCGCTGGCTAGCAAGCGGTCCACGTAGTGGTCTAGGAGAAATTATTATTCCGGCAAATGAGCCAGGAAGTTCTATTATGCCAGGTAAAGTAAATCCAACGCAAAGTGAAGCGTTAACGATGGTTGTAGCCCAAGTAATGGGAAATGACGCAACAATCGGATTTGCAGCGAGCCAAGGCAATTTTGAGTTAAACGTATTTAAACCAGTTATTGCATATAATTTCTTACAATCCGCTCACTTATTAGCTGATGCAATTGTTTCATTTAATGATAATTGTGCAGTGGGTATTGAAGCAGATGAAGAAGTAATTAAAGAGAACGTAAACCGTTCATTAATGCTCGTTACAGCATTAAACCCACATATCGGATATGAAAATGCCGCGAAAATTGCGAAGCATGCTCATAAAGAGGGGTTAACTTTAAAAGAAGCAGCATTGCAATCTGGATTACTAACAGAAGAGCAATTTGATGAAGTTGTCGATCCGAAAAAAATGATTGCTCCGAAAGAGTAATAGAAAAAGCCAAGGTTCTTTGTTTAGAATCTTGGCTTTTTTGATATATTTGTATGTCTTCCATTTGTATTACTGCAAGTGCCAAAATATATTATTTGTTAGCAGAAATATTCAATACTTTCATTTGTGGACAGTTTTCTTTTAAGAGTGCAATGAATTTTTCTTCTTCTTTGGGTACGAAAGTTGTCACAGAATCAAATAAATTGTAATGGATTTCTAATTGCTGCCTAGTCCAATTCTCTGAGCGAAGTGTTTTGCCAGAGAATTTAACGTGACGAATATCTTCAAATGGAATTTCAGTATGAAATACAAAACCATGTTGTACAACAAGAGATGTTTCCGTTACGTTGTAGTGAGAAAAATAGAATGAAGAAAGATTCACGACATTTAGTAGCATCATAAGAGTGAAAAAAATAGAATTTTCATTTTGGAAGAATAGTGAAATGAGAAAAATACTGATAAATAATGTAATGAAAATGACGTGAAATGGATTTTTTTTCGCTTTAAATTTCAAGTTAGTCACCTCAGTATACGTGTACTCTAATTAAATTAAATCACAACATCGTAATAAAACGAGTGAATATGCAGAATTGCATATTCACTCGTTTTATTATTCATGTAAAATTTCTTGATGGGATAAATTCAAAGGAAGTCTTTTAATAGTGGAGTGACATGAAGTGACTTACAAGAATAGAAAGTTAGTGTTAGTTATAATTAGTTGTATGATGATTCTGGGTAGTTGTGCTAATAAATTTGTTGAAGATCGAAACCTAAAGCATATATTCGTACAGGTAAGTAAAGCTTTAGTCGAGGTTGTAAATAGAATATATAATGGATAAAAGGTATTTCCGTATACGGAAATACCTTTTTTGTAGTTAAAATTGAATACTGAAGTTTTGGAATGAGTGAGTACCAGTGCCGTGTTGAATGAGGTTGTTATCACTCAAATATTGAATAGCGCATTTTACTTCTTTCAGTATAGTAGGCGGGAGACCAAGAGTATGATGTGAACCGTAAATTTGATTAATAGGTGAGAAATTTGTAATTTTGCGTAGAGACTGGACGAAGTCTACAGGATTAGTCGTTGGATAAAACGCAAAAATTGTGCCTTCATAAAGCAAATCTCCTGTGAATAAAAACGCAGTTTCATAATCGTATAGGCAAATATGTCCTGGTGAGTGACCTGGGGTATGTATAATTTGAATTTTCCTATTTCCAATATCAATCATATCTCCATCTTGTAGTAATTTTGTTGGTGTCCCTTGGAATGGCTCGAATGTTTCAGGTTGAAATGTTCTAGGTGTAGGTAAAGTAATGTCACGAGCGATGTCGTGCCTAATTTGAGTAATAGGGAGTCCTTTTATGCCGTTAATGAGCCAATCTTCTTCTAAAGCATGTACATAGATTTCTTCATATTGTGCGTGGCTACCGATATGATCCCAATGGACGTGTGTTGTGACAACTGTAATGGGTAAGTTTGTTAGTTGGTCTGTTATACGTTTCATATTATCGATACCTAGTCCTGTATCGATAAGAATTGCAGCAGTATCGCCTATAAGTAAGAAGGAATGTACTTTCTCCCAATGTCCATATTCACTAATTGCATATGTATTTTGTGCAATCTGCATTACAGTAAACCAAGGGTCTTGAGGAATAGTCATGTTCTATTTCACATCCTATTGAATGAATTTATATAAATACATTCGCTTTTCGTTGTACCAAACCCTTTTAATAGATGTTTTTATAAAAGTTTATAAAATGGGTAAACGAAGCGTTGAAGTGTTTGTTTGTTTTATGTTAAGATGATGAAGTGATAGTAAACGTTATTGGAAAATGTTTGTTTTTAGATAAACATTTCAAAGGAGTGTTTAGTGTGAGTGATATTTCAGAGAAGTTTTGGGATGCTTCGGTAGAAGAATTGAAGAAAGGGTATGTATTTGACGCGGAAGCAGAGGAATATATTTGTTTAGCTTGTGGAGAGGCGTTTATTAAGGGCGTAATTTATCAAGATAATCAAGTTTTGTATGAAGCTGAGAAGTTTGTACAATTGCATGTGCAAAATGAACACACGTCTATGTTTGATTATTTATTAAACCTGGATAAGAAATATACTGGTTTAACTGATTTGCAAAAGAAGATGGTTCAATTTTTCCATATGGGGCTGAATGATAAAGAAATTGTAAAAGAGATGGATGGCGGAAGTACTTCAACCATTCGCAATCATCGATTTACACTTCGAGAGAAAATGAAGCAAGCGAAAGTGTTTTTAGCTTTAATGGAACTGTCAGAAGAAAAATCAAAAGTACAAACGAAATTTGTACCTATTCATAGAACAGCGACGATGGTAGATGATCGCTACAATATTACGGAAGAAGAAAATGATGAAGTATTAAAAGCACATTTTACAGAAGGATTAGATGGACCGCTTTCTAAATTTCCGAAAAAGCAAAAGCGTAAATTAATTATATTACGCCATTTAGTGACGAAGTTTGATAGTAATAAAAAGTACACTGAAAAAGAAGTAAATATTGTCATAGAAAGTGTATATCCGGATTTTGTAACTTTAAGAAGATATTTAATCGAATATGGGTTTTTAGATAGAACAGCTGATGGAAGCCAATATTGGGTGAAGTTATAATCATACGGAAAAGAAAATGAATAGAAGCATATTATTATAACAACTATACAAAGAGATAGAAGTTGAAAAATAGATTTTTAATAAAAGGAGAAATGAAATTTGAAACCACCTACAGATAACAATAAAGAAGGTGCGGAGTCACATAAGTTAGAAAGTGAGAGTAAACCGATTTGGAAGTCGATGTCCATGTTTTTAGTACCGTTACTATTAAGTAATGTATTACAATCGATTGGACAATTATTCGGTATGGTAGTAGTAGGAAGATGGCTTGGGGTTAATGATTTAGCAGCCATATCAGCATTCTTCCCTCTATTTTTCTTACTCGTTTCATTTGTGATTGGTATTGGTTCAGGTAGTTCTATTTTAATTGGTCAGGCGTTTGGCGCTAAAAACGAAGATCGTTTAAAAGCTATCGTTGGTACGACGCTGACATTTACATTTATTATTGGAGTTGTGTTGGCGATAGTAGGCAGTATTTTTGCGATGGATATTATGCGCCTTATGGGAACGCCAGAAAATATTATTGAAATAAGTGTACATTATGCACGGATATTGTTTATATCGATGCCAGTCTTATTTTTATATTTCGCATATACAACATTTATGAGAGGTACAGGAGATTCTAAAACGCCATTTTACTTTTTAATTGTAAGTACAGCACTAAATATGATCTTATTACCAATTCTTATTTTTGGATGGTTAGGAGCTCCGAAATTAGATGTGTATGGAGCAGCGTATGCTTCTGTTATATCTACAATTATTACGTTTATTGTCATGTTGGTGTATTTAAAGAAGAAAAATCACCCACTACAATTAGATAGTACGGTAAGGAAATATCTTCGCATGGATGGGGAGTTATTGAAGCTATTGCTACGACTCGGTATTCCGGCGAGTATTAATATGATATTAGTTTCATTATCTGAAATTGCGGTCATCGCGTTTGTAAATCGTTACGGTTCGGATGCAACAGCAGCATATGGCGTCGTGAATCAGGTTGCAAGTTATGTACAAATGCCAGCAGTTAGCCTCGGTATTACAGTTTCTATTTTTGCAGCACAATCAATTGGTGCAAATCAATTTGATCGATTGCAGAAAGTAGTGAAGGCCGGAATTATTATGAACTATGTCATCGGTGGTGTGCTAATATCTCTTATTTACTTGTTCTCAAGAGACATACTATCACTATTTTTAACGAGTCAAACTACAATTGATATTGCTCACAGCCTAGTTATGATCACATTATGGAGCTATTTAATTTTCGGTCATGCGCAAATTATTAGTGCGACAATGCGAGCAAGTGGTACAGTATTATGGCCAACTGTTATCGGCGTTGTATCAATTTGGCTTGTTGAAGTACCTGTAGCGTATTACCTTTCTTACCATACAAGTCTTGGTATAGAAGGGATATGGATTGGGTACCCAGCAGCATTTATTGTCAGCTTAATTTTACAGTATGCATATTATAAGCTTTCATGGCAGAAGAAACGAATTACACGATTAGTGAGCTAAATATTGAAAATGTCCCTAAGTGATTTTACTTAGGGACATTTTTTGTAAAGGTATGTTTATAAATAGCTTTTCAAAGTGATATCAAAATGTTGTCTAATAAGTTTGTTATCACTCATATAAAACTCCCACGCTTTTTCAGGTTCACCGATAATTTCAAAAGATTCTTCTGTAATATATAAAGCGCAATTATCCTCTAGTGCGATTCCTTCTATATTACCTTGATGATTTTGTAAAAAGGAATGGAAGGCGTTCATTCTATTTAATTGATTATAATGTGGACAGAACCTTTTGTTCACAATCCCCCAGCCGTTGCTCTCTATATAACCAGAACCTTCATAATCTGATCGGATACTAGAGGTGAACCAACACATAGCGCCGGCGCTACACCCTGCAATGAGTGTTTCTTGCCCTAGAGCCAATAATAATTTTTCATCTAGTTTATGTTCTTTCCATTCTGTAAGCATTTGAACATAGTTCCCACCACCAAGATAAATTAAATCAGCTGAACGAATCATTTCGTCCATCTCATATTTAGAAGGTGTATCGGCTATCGTACGTAAAATTTGTACTTCACAGTGTAATTGTTTTTCAAACGTGTCTACAAATAATTTTATATAGCTTTCATCATCATGACTAGCTGTAGGAATGAATAATACTTTTGGATACTGTTTATTTGTTAATGCTATAAGTCGTTCATTAATAGGCGAGTGATTTGAATCTTGTAAGTCACCGCCACCAATGACAGCTAATTTCATAGTAAAGCACCACCTAATCATTTTCGTTATATAAAAATTCGATAGAAGAGACTTACATTCCTTCTCTATGTAATGAATAAGTAGAAAATGTAGTTTCAGTATATCGGAATAGTAAAGGTGGCGAGGGTTGATAAAAGTTTCACTTTATTGATATATAATACTTCATACTATTGTTTCAAAATATGGAAACAATATGTTTAAATAGATATAACAAAGCATGAATTCATATTGAATTAGTGCTTATACTTTAAAAAAGAATCAGAAATAATAGAGATTTTACAAATGAGTTTTTACTTTTAATAGGAACTTGTATTACAATATGGTAAAATTATTTCAATATATTTATTTAATATAAAAATACAAAGAGGGAGCGTGAAAAAAGTGGATTTTCGATTTGAATTTACAACGAAGGTGAAAGAATACTTAGATGATGAGAAGGATGAAAAAATAATAAAAGATGGACATAGAGATATCATTTTTCAGTATTTATACCCATTAGAGAGTGAAATTGGTATTTATAAAAATCCTAACTTTACTTTTTTGGCATCAGGAAGACGCTCGCATATCGTATTAGAAAACATTGAATTTAAAACAGAGGTAAATGTAAAAAGTAACATCATTGAAATTACAAAAATAGTGGATAATGTCGTTATTCCGTTAGATACGATTGTAGTAAAAGATCGGGAATTATTTGCACTTGGACGTAATGAGAAGTTTAGTGTGCAAATATTAGAGCAGTATCTCTTTGATACATTTGGAGAGAAGTTAGGTTTACGATGAATAGAACGGGGTGCTGATTTATAGGTAGTGAATTTTAGTGCATATCATTCGTGTTTGACCTTTCATTTAATTTATACTACAATTCGTAGTGTGAAAGGAGCCATACTATGTTTACTCAAAACTATAAGTTAAATGAGCAAGGGTTAAATCATTTCTTTGGACCGCTTGAAGCGAAAATTATGGAGATTGTCTGGTCTACCGAGGGTATTACGATTAAAGAAGTGCAGCAGAAATTAAGTGAAGAATCACCTGTGAATTTTAATACGGTCATGACAGTTATGAACAGGTTAGTAGAGAAATTCCACTTAGAAAAACAGACTGTGAAAAGAAGTGGTATATATCGTGCTGTGCAAACAAAAGAAGAATTCTTATCCAATCAAACGAAGAAAATGACACAGGAATTGATGGGGGAATTTGGAGATTTAGTTGTAAATCATATGCTTGATGAGTTAGAGCAGGCTGATCCGACTTTAATAAAAAAATTAGAAGACAAATTGAATCAGTTAAAAAAAGAGGATCAATGAAATGAAATGGCAAATGCGTAAAATCATATTGTTAGCAGTAATTGTTAGTACTCTCTTTTTCAGTTTGTTAGTGTATTACGTTACATATCCATTTCTATTTCAAAATAAGGCGTTCTTTCTTTCAAAGTTTTGCTTGTTTCAGTTAGAACAACATATGAAGGAATTATCGCTCATTCGTATTATAATTGCTGGATTACTATTACTTACTGTACTCATAGTATGCAAAAGAATTTGGCGACAGTTTTTCTATAGTAAAAAATTACAAAAAGTACTTATCCCTTTTATTCGAAAAGGAAAACAAATATATATATTGCCGACCTCGGAAGTTGCGGCATTTACAATTGGGCTATTTTGTCCGAAAGTTGTCATGTCAGAAGGGATGCTTCAAACATTTTCAGATGAAGAAATGGATGCAATTATTTTTCATGAAGAATATCATCAAAATAATCGAGATCCGTTAAAATTATTTTGTTTTACGTTATTAGCAGAAGGAATGATATACATCCCGATATTAAAAGGGCTATTGCAACGCTATCATGTGTATCAGGAGTTAGCTGCAGATAAATATGCAATGCGAAAAATGAAATCTAAATTCGAGTTAGGTAGCGCATTATTAAAAATAATTAAAATAAAGACAATCGAAAATCGATGTGTGACAGCTTCATTTGCAAAAACAGCAATAAATTTACGAATCGAGCAAGTGTTAAATGAAAAAGTCGTAAAGCTTAATATTCCATTACATACGAATTCGGTATATGTAACATTAGCTTTATTCTGTATATCGGTTGTACTTATTGTCGGAGAGTGCATATAGCCTCTTTTTTTAAGAATTAACACTACTTATCGTAGTGTATTTAGGGGGAATAAAATGAATGCAGCAGATTTAACAATTTGGCTTGTAGCTGGGGCAGGGGTATTGTCATTTATATCACCGTGTTCTTTACCGCTATATCCATCTTATTTATCATATATTACAGGTGTATCTATTCAAGATTTAAAAGATAATCGTGGAATGATGCAAAAATCAGCGATTATGCATACCGTATTTTTTATGATCGGATTTTCGGTAATATTTTATGCGTTAGGTTTATCGGTAAGTTGGATTGGAATAACATTTTCATCTAACCAAAAATTGATTCAACAAATTGGCGGGATTTTCATTGTTTTGATGGG
This sequence comes from Bacillus cereus group sp. BfR-BA-01309, assembly GCF_022664315.1. Lineage (NCBI taxonomy): Bacteria > Bacillati > Bacillota > Bacilli > Caryophanales > Bacillaceae > Bacillus > Bacillus cereus group sp. BfR-BA-01309. The sequence continues at coordinate 29,972 of NZ_JAKUHE010000016.1, read as the reverse complement.
GCTGTTTATGACAGGTTTGTTTCAGCCTAAGTGGCTTATGGCAGAGAAAAAGGTACAGTATAGAAGTAAATCGACTGGATATATTCGCTCAATTTTAGTCGGTATGACATATGCAGCGGGTTGGACGCCATGTGTTGGACCGATATTTTCAGCTGTACTCATGCTTGGGGCGACGAATCCTGAAGGCGCACTTCTTTATATTACAGCGTATACTCTTGGGTTTGCGGTTCCGTTTTTCGTGATGGCATTCTTTATTGGGAAGGTAAAATGGATTGTTACATATGCCAATGTCATGATGAAAATTGGCGGAGGAATGATGATTATAACAGGTATTTTACTGTATACAAATCAAATGACGAAAATTACAGCATTCTTTATTCGGCTATTCGGTGGATTTACTGGTTTTTAAAAATGAGGAGGAAGAAAAGTGAAGAAACTAATTGCGATTATACTGGCCGGGGCATTAATTTGGGCCGGAGTGAACTTTTATAATACAAAAAAAGAAGAAAAAGAAAGAAAAGCAAAACAAGCGGAGTTACAAAAAACAGAAGTATTACCACAAGTAGGATTTAAAGCACCAAACATAACGTTAAAAGGATTAGACGGGAAGCTGCATTCATTAAATGATGCAAAAGGAAAACCATATCTTATTAATTTTTGGGCATCATGGTGTGGCCCATGTGAAATGGAGGCACCTGACTTAGTTCATTTGTATGATAAATATCAAAAGGATGTTGAAATTTTTGCGGTAAATGCGACAATTGGAGATCCAGTACAAGAAGCGAGCGCATTTGCAGATCGTCACGGATTTAAGTTTCCTGTTTTACTAGATATGGACGGAGTAGCTGGATTAGATTATAAAGTATTTTCGTTACCAACGACATTTTTTGTTAATAAAGATGGGATTATCGTAGAGCAAGTACGAGGTATATTACCTCCAGATCAATTAGAAGAGAAATTTAAGAAATTAATTGAGAGTTAAGGGGATTTTGTATTGATGGAGTGGATCGTGAGGTTACAACCTGTATCTCTTATAATTGGAAGTCTATTTGGATTTATGTTGATGAAACGAAAGATGAAGAACGAAAGTGTACCATATGAAAAAATGATGGATGCAGTAACAAATGCTTTTCTAATCATTGTATTTGTATGGAAATTTGCACCGGCAATTATAAATCCAGTATGGGCTTTTAAATCGCCATTGCAAGCATTATTAGCTATAGGAAGTATGCAGCATATTATAGTAGGCTGTGTAATTGCGAGTGCATATATTGTTTGGAAAAGTAAAAAGGAGCAATTTTCGCTTCGTATTTTACTTGATGCATTGCCTATTGGGCTATGTATGAGTATTATTTTTTATTTTCTATTCCACCACAAAATAGGTGTACAAACGACACTGCCTTGGGGTGTGAAAATATATGAATCTAAATTTTTATATCATCCCATTTTCGTATATGAAATCATCCTTGGCCTTTGTATACTGGGCTTGTTATGGATGAAAAATGAAAGATTAGGAAATGGAAAGAATATAAGTGTTTTTCTAATAGTTGAAGGTTTTGCTCATATCATTATTTCGCTTATTAGTGAACAAAATTCGGTTTTATTTGGTTTATCAGCACAGCAAATAATGAGCTTTTTTGTTATTAGTTTAGGAATTTTGTTAGTGCCGAAAAAATAAAAAGATAGCCACATATGGAATGTGTCCATGTGTGGCTATTTTTTATTATATATTAAAAAATCGGCGGAGTAACAGAAAATAAAACAATGGCATTTTTCTCGAATTGATTTACCCATTTATGCTTTAAATAAGCGGGTATTTTTACGCTATCACCCGTTTCTAAAGTGTACTCTTCTTCGTTTAAATGTAATGTAATTATCCCGTCTAATACAAATGCTAATTCTTCACCTTTATGTTCTAGTACATTTTCAGATGAAGCTGTATTTGGCGGAACGGTCATAATTGCTGTTGCTAAATTCCCTGTAAAATCAGGTGATAACAATTCATATGATAAATTATCGATAATCATTTTTTTTCGTTTATGAGAACGTACAATTAAATCGTCTGTATTTGTATCTTCAAGTAAAAAGCTAAATGTTGGAACATCTAACGCTTTTGCGAGTACTTTTAATGTTTGGATAGAAGGGTTAGCAGACCCACGCTCAATTTGACTTAACATAGAGGGTGTTATACCTGCCATCGTTGCTAGTTCTTTACTCGTTAAACCTTTTTCTTTTCTTTGCTTTTCAATCTTTTTACCAATATCTATATTTTCCATAATGAAAGGCTCCTTAATCATTATTAAATTATATTTAAATAAATTAAATTAAAATTAACTGAAGTGAATAATTTGTGTTAAACTATATTAAAATTAATTTAATTATAATTTATTGAATCGTAAGCTACAAGGTTATGAGGAGGAAGAGCAATGAAGGGAATAGAAAATTTAAAAGAGGAATATCCACTAATAAATAAATTAATCGAAACAGAAGAAGTGTTTTGGCTGAATCCGAACATGGCAAAGTATGAAACGGCAATAAAAGATTCTCCATTGAATGAAGAAAATGTAAAAGATGCCGAAGAGAGGTTAAAGCGTTTTGCACCATATATTGCGAAAGTTTTTCCAGAAACGAGAGGAACGGGCGGCATTATAGAATCACCTTTAGTGAAGATACCTTCTATGAAAAGGTCTTTAGAGAAAAATTACGGGCAATCTATATTTGGGGAATTGCTATTAAAGTGTGATAGCAGGCTTCCAATATCAGGATCTATTAAAGCTAGAGGCGGAATATATGAAGTATTGAAACATGCTGAGCAATTAGCTTTGCAGCATGGTATGTTAACAGAAGAAGCTGATTATTCCATTTTAGATAGTGATACATGTAGAGAGTTTTTTGCCTCTTATTCTATCGCGGTAGGTTCTACAGGAAACTTAGGATTAAGCATTGGGATCATGAGTGCGAAGTTAGGTTTTAACGTAACGGTTCATATGTCAGCAGACGCAAAAGAATGGAAAAAAGATTTATTAAGAAGTAAAGGTGTAAACGTTATTGAGTATGAAGCTGATTATAGTAAAGCAGTAGAAGAGGGGCGTCAGCAAGCAGATGCAGATCCTAGCTGTTATTTCGTAGATGATGAAAACTCACATGATTTATTTTTAGGATACGCAGTAGCGGCATCGCGATTACAAAAGCAATTAGAAGTTTTAGAGATTATAGTAGATGAAGATCATCCTTTATTCGTTTACCTTCCGTGCGGAGTAGGAGGCGGACCTGGCGGTGTTGCATTTGGTTTAAAGTTATTGTATAAAGACAACGTGCACTGCTTCTTTGCAGAGCCTACGCACTCTCCATGCATGTTACTTGGTTTAATGACAGGACTTCATGATAAAATTGCTGTTCAAGATATCGGGATTGATAATGTAACAGACGCGGACGGACTAGCGGTAGGAAGACCGTCTGGATTTGTCGGTAAAACGATGGAATCATTTTTGAGTGGGAATTACACAGTAAGTGATGAAGAGTTGTATAGATTGTTAAAAGAACTAGCTGATACGGAAAATATTTATTTAGAGCCTTCTGCGTTAGCAGGTATGGTTGGGCCGGTAAAAGTATGTAAAGAAGATGCATATATACAAAAACAACAGTTAACAGAGAAGATGAAGAAAGGTACTCATATTGTGTGGGGAACTGGTGGTAGTATGGTTCCGGAAGATGTGATGAATGGATATTATAAAACAGGTGAGTCATTAACAATATTAGAAAAATGAGGCTAATTGTGGCCTCATTTTTTATTTAAATGACATATGTATTATTATAAATTCTTTGTTATTTTCGCATTAGTTCATTATAGTATAGATATAAAGAACGAATATCAAATAAATATAACAAAAAGCTTTATTTTACATAATAAGAGGATGTGTATACGATGTCATTACAGACTAAATATATAGCGGGTATTTCGCTTGGGGTTATGGGAGTAGGCTTTGCCGCTTCTATCCCGTTTCAAGGAACGGTAGCTGGAGAGATTATACAAGGGGGATTTGAAGCTGGGTTAGTTGGCGGACTTGCGGATTGGTTCGCAGTTACAGCATTATTCCGTCATCCGATGGGAATTCCAATTCCGCATACAGCGTTATTACCTAAAAATCGTAAACGAGTAACGAAAGGGCTCATTCATACGTTAGAAAATGAGTGGCTAACGAAAGAAAGTATTACGAATAAAGTAAAAGAAATGCAGCTAGCACAAATGGTACTGCAAATTGCTGAGAGAGAAATGCAGTCTGACGCTGTAAAAAAAGGAATTGTAACAATTGCTGAGAAGGCGATTGTTACAATAGATACGGAAAAATTAGCGGTTATTATTGAAAAAGAATTAAAAACGTATTTGCATACAATTAATACAAGTAACATATTACAAGTATTTGTTGATCAATTAGTTGTGCAAGAATATGATGAAAAGACACTTGATTACATATTAGTAAAAGTGAAAGATTGGACAGCGCAAGATGAAGCGCGTTATCAGCTCGGAAGCTTAGGCATGAAGGCGATGGAAAACATAAAAGTAGATGGATTTTTACAGTTTACTTTGAAATCGTTTATGAATATTGTAGATGAAGATAAAATTGGCGGCATTTTGCAGAAGTTTATTATTAGTAATATTAACAGCTTACAAGATGCGGATAATAGCACAAGACAACTTATATTATCGAAAATTCGCCAAGAAATTATAAATGTAAAAGAAAATGAAGCGTTACTACAAGAATTAGAAAATTGGAAAGAAAAATGGATTGCCAATTGGGATGCTACTGACAAAATTAAAGAGATGCTGGAGCAAGTACAACAAAGGGCAATTACTTTTGTGAAAAATGAAGAATTTACGGATAAATATGTTATTCCATTTTTACAAACACAAATGAATAAAATAAAAGAAGATGAACAAACTGTTCAAAAAATAGAAGAGTGGTTACAAAAACAAGTTGTCACACTTGTGGAAAAGAATCATTCAAAAATCGGAAAGCTTGTACAAGAAAACCTTGATAAGTTAGATGACAAAACGTTAATTGAAATGATTGAAAACAACGTCGGTAAAGATTTACAGTGGATCCGAGTAAACGGGGCTGTTTGCGGATTTATGATTGGATTAGTGTTAGAAGGAATTAAAGCGATTATATGAGGAAAACCTTCCACAATTGTGGAAGGTTTTTTATTTTTCAATAACACTCATATTTAAATTGTAAGCTTTCTCAATGTTTAACTTGTACGTCCCATTTCCTGTTTTAATCGAGTTTTTATACCAATGTTCTTGCTCGTTGAATTCTTTATTTTCTTCTGAAGTATTCTCTTCTTTTTTCGTTAAATCTTCAACTTGTTCCCAAGGTGTGTTCCCGTGAGCCTCTTTTTGATTTGTTACGGCGATTACAGATACATCGCTTTCTTTTGTTAAATGAACAGATACATGTGAACTTTCTTGTACAAACCAATTATTTTGTAATTGACCTGGGTAAAGGGATAGTTCGTTATTTGAAGCGCGAACTTCTACATTTTTATTTTGCGGAAGAACGAGTGTCGGTTTGACCTGTGGTGCTGAATTCCATAATGTATGTTGAACCGGTAATGATTTTAAAGTGATATACATCGTTTCCCCAGCTGTTTGAACTGAAAGGAAATCTTCTTGTTTTAAATTAAGTTTTTCATTAGCTTTCGTCGTCATTTCATATGTTCCAAGAAGGTGAATTTGATTTGTATGATTTCCCTCTATTGTTAGAGGGTGCTGTCCTGCATACACTACAATTTTTTTTATAGATTCAGGTATATCAAGTTGTCCACTTGGAATATTACTCGTTTGGCGAGTCGTATTAATAGAATGACGAACTTCATCTAGTAATCCAGTTGATAACAAACAGTAAAAAGCAATTCCAACGCTTCCTAAAACGCCGATAAAGAAAATACTAAAAATATCATATTTAATAAAGGGTTGTTCCTTCTTAGAAAATAGAAGATATAGTAAAATTTCCACGCCAAGTATAATAAATAAAACAGGCCACCATGCTGTTAAGGAATCTAATACCTCAGTCCCTTTTATAACTGAAAATAGTAAGAAGCAACCTAATGTAATAATAGAAAGCCCCATTGAAAATGTTCCAACGCGCCATGTTCTCATTCTTTTGTACCACCTTTGTTTTCTTTATTTCCAAGTAACAATTTAAAGCCACCACCAATTAAGAGGAGTGCAACGATAGATGTTTGGAAATAGCGATAATATAGCTCGCTAAGATGAATGTTAAATATAGTTGCAAAATAATCATTCAAAATAGGAAGGACTGTTTGATCTAATAAATAATAACCACCGAGTGCAATTAACCCAATACCGATCCATCTTTGATGATTGATAAAATAATCAATGATAGGTTCATCATGTACACGTTCTTTTCCATACTTTGCAGTTTGTTGTAAAGCGTCAAAGAAGCTATAGAACCAAATGATTGGAACTAAAAATAAAAACGCAGAAAGTCTTAACAAGTCAAGTAAATAGATTGAAAGTAAAAAGGCTGCCATAAGCTGAAGGCCGCGGCGTTGTAAGCCTAAATACATATGTCCCGCTCCGGGGAACATCGCTAAAATAGAAGCGAATGTTTTACTTTTCTTTCCTTGTTCACGGTGCTCCTCAAAATCTTCAAAGATAGTACGGTCAACTAATTGTTCACCACGTTCTTTTTTCTGTAGCTGTTGAACAACATCGAAGAAGTTATAAATCCATAAAACAGGCAATGTAATAAGGAAGATAAGGAAACTTTCTTGCGATGTTAAAAGTGCAACGAATATAATCATACTTCCGATTCCTGTGCAAGCTACTAAAAATGTAAGTCCGCGTTGCATAAGTCCTAATTGGAAATGGCCCAGTCCAGGGATGATTGATAGGAGAATGATATAAAATCGTTCGCTCTCTTTAGAGGACTCTGTAAACTCTCCGGTTGCTTGTTTTTTCGATTGATTAATAATAGTGATAACTAAATCTAGTAAGTTAATCGTCCATAATATGGCTAGTAAAAATAGAGAGATAAAAGCCAACTCACGCGCTATTAATTCTACTACGCAAAAAACTGCAAAAGAAAATAATAATAAAGCCCCTCCGCTATATAAAATAAACCGTCCAAATTTCTTTAAATATAAATGTCCAAGCCCGGGAATTAGCCCTAATACAAGTGCTAAAAAGGGATTTTTATTCATGCTTTAAACCTCCGTCCTTTTTTGATGTGTCTACCGATTTGTTAACAATTTGTTGTGAGATAGAAGTCTCATTTTCTTTGGAAGATTTCTCGAAATTTGATGTCGCTGTGAAAATATACTGGAATAAACCACTTACCATAAAAATAATTGTAGCCGCAGTCGCGATTATGTAGTGAATAATGGTGCGCTTTAGTGAGTTTGTTTTTATATTTTCATTAGATTGTAGCGTTTCAAAATCTATTTGCGTCATAACTTCGTTCGTAAATGAATCATCATTTATCATTGGAAGGTTTTCATGTTGATCATCAATACTTTCCATATAAAGTGCTAAACAGTGATCACATTCATAAAGGTGTTCTTCCATAGATTCACGTTCATTGCTTTCTATAAAATCTAAAGTATAATTGTGCCAATCTTCTTTTGAATAATGCGTCATAGAAACTCTTCCTCCTTCCAATGTTTTTTAATCCATTTTCTTGCCCGATACAGTTTCATTTCGACTGTTTTCACTTCGATGTTTTCCTGTAAAGCAATTTCTTGATAGCTTTTTTCTTCTAAGTAATGTGCGAGAACGACGTCACGGTAATTTTCGGGAAGTTCTCTCAGTTTTTGAGCAATAAGTAATCTTTGCTCTTTCGTCAATAATAAAGCCTCAATATTATGAGAGGATTTTATATTTTCCTCAGTTTCTTTACATAAAGAGAGTTCTTCGTTTTCTCTAGCTTTCTTTCTCTTATAATCAATAGCGTGATTGGTGGCAATACGCGCCATCCACGTTTTTAATCCACGAAATTGATAATTTGGGAGAGAGGCATGGATTTTTACGAATACTTCTTGTGTAACATCTTTCGCATCTTCTTCATGTCTTAAAATAGAAAAGATAACTTGGAAAATATAGTGACGATATGCTTGCACTAGGATACGAAAAGCATGTTCGCTTCCTTGCTGTGCTTTTTCAATTAATTGTTTTTCTTCAATGGGTCTCTCCCTCCTTTTTGACGCATTCTATTATATAGACGTAAGAAATGACTAGTCACCCTACACATGTTGTAAAAAAAGAATAATATATTTTTAGAAAGGAGGCTATATGAAAAAAGGTGTGAAAAAATGGTAAAGAGAAGTATATAATGAGCAAGTAGGAAATGTCACGGGAAGAAAGGATGTGAATGTTAGTAGGGGAAGGTCCATACTAACAAACATGAAAATTAAAATATTAATAGCAGATGATAATTCTTTTATTAGAGAAGGCATGAAAATTATTTTAAATACATATGAAGAGTTCGAAGTGGTAGATACAGTAAATGATGGGAAAGAAGCAGTGGACTATTGCAAAAAGAACGACGTTGATATCGCTCTTTTAGATGTTCGTATGCCAAATATGAACGGGGTAGAGGCGACGAAAGTCATTTGTGAAGAAACGAAAACGAAACCGCTAATTTTAACGACGTTCGATGATGATGAATATATTTTGGACGCAGTAAAAAATGGGGCGAAAGGTTATTTATTAAAAAATAATGATCCAGAGCGTATTCGTGATGCAATAAAAGGAGTATATAACGGTCAAACTGTTATGCAAGATGTAGTGCTTGATAAAATTAAGTGCAATTTAATGGAAAGCAAAGAGGAAGAATATAAAATAGATACAAGTCTTTTTACAGAAAGAGAGCTTAGTATTATCGCATTAATTGCGAAAGGTTTCTCGAATAAAGAAATTTCAAAGCAACTTTTCATATCAGAAGGAACGATTGCAAATTATATTACATCGGTTTTAGGGAAAACTGGACTAGAACATCGCACACAAATTGCGATTTATTACTTAACAGGGAAAGTAGATTAGTGATATGGAATTTTGGTTAATTGTAAGTAAATTAATTGTTTTTATATATATTGTGTTTAGTTACATTTATTTAAATGTTGTGAACTTACCATGGATTATACTGACTTTGCTTTTATATCTTTCTGTAAACGTGCTAATTTCTATATTTAAAAAAGATACGTACAAAAACATATTAACTTCTGTATCAATTGGCGTAGTTATGTTATTTGCATGGAAGGTTCATCCGTTTTTTATTTTGTTTTTACCATTGAACTTATATGAAATTATATTTCCTTATATAGAGAAGAAATGGCAGCTCTTTATCATTATGATGATTCCTATTATCTTTACAGATGAAAGTATTCGAATGACATATGGATTAATTGTTGCATTTTCTTTCCTTGTATTAACTATGGCAGAACGTTATATATCGCGTGTGTTAAAGCTTGAATCACAAAATGATAAGATGCGAAAAGATATGCAGCGGCTGACGAAAAGCTTACATGAAAATAAAGAGTACATAAAGCAATCAGAGTACACATTTAAGTTAGAAGAGAGAAACCGGCTCTCTCAAGAAATTCATGATAAAATTGGCCACTCGATGACAGGGGCGTTAATTCAAATGGAAGCGGCAAAGAGATTAATGGGGATAGATAAAGAGAAATCTGCCGAGTTATTACAAAATGCAATTCATATTTCGAAAGATGGAATTGAAAGTATTCGGGTTACATTAAAAAATATGAAGCCACCAACTGAGCAAATTGGTATTCATCGTATGAAATTATTCATAGAGGAATTTGCCGGTAAGCATGATATAAATATTCCTTTCGTATATAAAGGGAATTTAGATATGATTTCACCGATTCAGTGGAAGGTTATCGGTGAAAATGTTATGGAGGCACTAACGAACGCGATGAAATATGCTGATGCGACAGTCATTTCAATCGATATTCATGTACTTAACAAGATGGTGAAAGTACAAGTGAAGGATAACGGAAAAGGTGCAGCTCTCGTTAAGAAAGGTCTTGGGATTATGGGGATGGAGGAGCGAACAGCGTCAGTAAATGGGAAAATTATTGTGGATGGAACAAGTGGTTTTTCAGTAACAATGCTGTTGCCAATATAAGAGAATGGGACGAAGATGAATCATCTCATATAAAAAAAGTGAATAATCTCATGTGAAAAGAATGAACTTCTGCACTGAGCAGGTTCATTTTTTTTGTTTATAATAAATAGCAGAGAAACCGAAATAGGGGTGAAATGATGAATACATTAGAAATTAAAAATTTAACGAAAAAATTTGGTGATTTCATCGCGGTAGATAATATGTCTTTATCTATTAAAGAAGGAGAGATATTTGGCTTTTTAGGATCAAATGGTGCTGGTAAAAGTACAACGATAAATATGATTGCTGGGTTATTAAGAAGTAATGAAGGTGAAATTAGCATATTAGGAAAAAATATAAAGAAACATAATCGATTTGCGAAGATGAATATCGGTATCGTTCCGCAAGATATTGCGATTTATGAAGAGTTAACTGCCTATGAAAATGTGAAATTCTTTGCTGGATTGTACGGGTTAAGAGGAGCTGAGCTAAAAGCGAGAGTAGAGGAAGCACTTCAGTTTGTAGGGCTTAGTGATAAACATAAAAGTTACCCGAAAAACTTTTCTGGCGGGATGAAACGAAGACTGAATATCGCTTGTGCGATCGCTCATAGGCCGAAGTTAATTATTATGGATGAGCCGACAGTTGGAATTGATCCACAGTCAAGAAACTATATTCTCCAGTCTGTTCGAAAATTAAATGAAATGGGAAGTACCATTATTTACACGAGCCACTACATGGAAGAAGTAGAAGAGATTTGTACGAAAATAGCAATTGTGGATCACGGTAAAGTAATTGCAGAAGGTACGAAAGAACAGTTAAAAGCTATTATTACTGATACGAAAGATATTTGGGTGGAAGTGAAGTCAGTAGAAAATTTAGATGTAGAACAGTTAAAAGTGATAAACGGTGTGAAAGCTGTTCAAATTGAAGAGAACGTAATTAAAGTAAACTCGGATGCAGGAGTAAACAATTTAAATAAAATTATTCAACACTTCATTAATCATGACATTGAAATCCGCTCGTTAGAGGAACAGGCTCCAAACTTAGAAACAGTATTCCTTACGTTGACTGGAAGAAACTTACGAGATAAATAAAATGTAAATGAAGAAAAGGTAAAGGGAGGTTCATCAATTGAACATCTTCAATATTGCAGTTATGCATATTAAACGAGATTTCAGAGACGTAAGAACTTTAGTTTTTATGTTAGCATTTCCGATTGTGCTTATGCTTGTATTAGGAACAGCGTTAACGAATGCATTTAATAGTGATAGTCAATCGATTAAGGATATACAAGTGCTATATAAAGATGAAGCGAGTAGCTCACTTTCACAAGCGTTTGCAGCATTTACGAAAGAAGTCGATAAATCAGGTATTCATTTTAAAAAAGCTTCCGGCAGTATAGATGGGAAAGAAGAAGTGAAGCAAAATAAATATGCTGCTTATGTAGAATTAAATAAAGATGGTGCAAAATTTTACGGAAGTGACAAGAGTAGTATTGAGGGAAGTATTGTGGAAGGTATGCTTACAACATTTGTTGATAAGTACAATGTAGCGGCCGAAGTTGCAAAAGTTGATCCTAGTAAGGTGAGCGCAGTTATTTCAAATGGAAATCATAATGATTATATAAAAGAAACATCTTTACAAGCTGCGAAAAAACCAGGTTCTATGGATTACTATGCGGTTGTAATGACAACGATGATTGCACTATATGCTGCAATGGGGGCGAGTTCTTTAATTCGAGGAGAACGAATACGTAAAACAGGAGATCGTCTCATTGCTGCACCTATAAGTAAGGCTGAAATATTCATTGGAAAAGTACTTGGTAGCCTAGTAGCAAATGCTTTGTGCATATTACTCGTTATGTTATTTAGTAAATATGTTTTTCAAGCGAATTGGGGCGAACATCTTGGAATCATATTTATTATTTTATTAACACAAGTCTTCCTAGCAATTAGCTTCGGTTTAGGAATCGGATATATTACAAAAACACCGGAAGCATCAAGAGCAATTATTATGGTAGTAGTGCAATTAGCTTCTATTTTTGGTGGTGCATATTTCGTAATAGAAGAAAATTTCGTTACGAATTTATCACCATTAACGTGGGCAAACACAGCTGTTATGAAAATTATTTATGCAAATGATGTAGGAGCAGCACTGCCGGTAATATGTTTAAATCTTGGCATTTCGGCACTATTTTTATTAATAGCAATTATTGCATTACGTAGACGGGAGGGGCTATAGTATGAAAGATATTTTATGGCTCATACAAAAAACGTTATCTGTGCTTTTGAAAAATAAAAAAAGTTTACTCATTATAATTAGTTTACCGATAATAGGGACGCTAATCTCCTTCTCAATGTATGGGAATGTGGGGCAAGGGACGTTAAATATCGGGGTTATAAATAAAGAAAATCAATCTATAGCAAATGATACGGTGAAATTTTTAGAAGGATTAAATCATGTAAAGGTAAGTAAAATTAAAGAATCTGAAGTAGAAGATAAACTCACTTCCAAAAAACTTGATGGAGTTATTACATTAGATTCTGGTTTTTCCAAAAGTGTTCGAGAAGGGAAACCAGCTCATATTGAAATTTCATCGATTAAAGGCGATCAAGTAACAGGATTTATAAAATCATATTTATACAATTATATTGATAATGTAGCGGCTATTAGTAAAGTAGCAGGGGCAGATCAAAGTACATTTGATACTATGTACGCTGGGTATCAAAAAGGTTCATTTAAAATGAAAACTGAAACGCTAGAAGATACTTCGAAAAATAAGGATATGACAAAGCAAACGCTGGGTTATCTGATTATGTTTATGTTATTTTCAGCAGCGAACTTATCTGGTCAGATTTTAAAAGAAAAAGAGAATAGAACGTATTTTAGACTCATATCAACGCCGATAGATGGGAAGAAGTTCATATTATCTAATGTCGGGGTAAATTTGATGATATTAACAGTACAAATTCTAATTACAATCCTAGTCCTAACGAATGTTTTTCATATAAATATCAATATGCCTTTCATCTTGATGATTGGTATACTCATGCTATTTGCTTTAATAGCGATTGGAATATCGTTAGTCCTTGTCGCTTTTTCGAAAAACTCAGCATCAGCAAATGCACTGCAAAATATGATTATTGTACCGACATGTTTACTAGCTGGATGTTATTTTCCGTATGACATTATGCCCAAAGCGGTACAAAAAGTAGCTGATTTTCTTCCGCAGAGATGGCTATTAGACACTGTATCAAAACTACAACAAGGAATTCCATTCTCTGAGTTGTATTTAAACATTTTAATTTTATTCGCCTTTGCGGTCGCATTCTTCTTAATTGCTATTTATAAGTTTGGAAGAAATAATGATGCGAGAAACTTTGTTTAAATAAAAAAGGTGTGGCTTAATGCCGCACCTTTTTTGTTCGTAGTTTAGAGTATCTTTTGTAATATAGGAATGCTTTTATAGAGTACTTCGTTATGTGAAGCATGCACAACATATTTATTTCCCTCTAGAAGAAAAACGCTATGTAGAACAGCATTGCCATCACCATGTTTTGTAAGTATATCACCGACGACTTTGCCGTCTGTCCATCTCAGTTTGGAATGTGAAGGGACAACTTGTAAATATTGAATGGTTTCCTCTCCATCTCCGGCAATGAGTGTAGTTTCAATATTTCTTTTTTGTATCATAGATCTATTTTCATTTAATACAACGAGGAAAGGGTTTTTCGTGTTCATCCTACTATAAGGAAGAAATGCAATCGAAGAGCCAGATCTTATAAATAAATAATTTCCGTAATCTTTACACGGAATAACATCTTGTAATCCTGGAAAGTAAAGATGTATTGCCGCAACTGTATTCGTGTTATGTAAGGTGCTTAAATAGTGAATGAATTGTTCCATATAAAAATGAACGATATTTATTTTAGAAGAGGCATGGACAGGAAGACTACCCCCAGTCCAATAACTATAATTGGCCGGAGATCCAGCGTTTGGTGTACAGAGTATAATAAGCTGATTCACATCATTTTTATATGCGTCACTTTGAACGTAAGTACGTCCAAGAAGCCCGCCCATACTATGACAAATGAGATTTAATTTATCGCAACCTGTAATTTTTTTCGCATAGGCAATCGTTTGTAATAAATATTTTTGTGTAGAAAAAACGATGCGCTGCCGCCAGTCATAAAAACAAATGAACAAGTCTTTATTTCGTTTGTACCCCATACTTTCTAACATCTTGATGAACGGCTCATAAACAAACGCAGAAAGTCCAAAGCCCCAATTACCGGTACCTGGAATAATAATATTACTCATAGAACCGAAAAGCCCTGGGATAAAAACAATAGGGGTTTTTCCTTTTCTCATATTCTCCTCTCCTTTACCTGTTTAACATCGATTAAAAATTAAGAAATACATTTCGTATGAAAACATATTTAAATGAAACACTACGGAGTAGAAAGTAATTTGAGCGGAAGGAAATCAAAATGATAAAAAAAATATTGCGAGTTACTTCTATTATTATTGCGATTGTTATTTTTATATTAATTTGTATGCATATTGACGTTACGCTCGGAAGAAAAATGGAAGCCGGGAAAAACATGCCGACAGAGTATGCACCACATCATAGTGACTTTCAATTATATGTAGAAGGGAAGTCATTTTATAAACAGTTATTTACGGATATAAAAGAAGCGAAACAATCTATTTACACGTACTTTTTTATTTTGTCGGATGATAAAAGTAGCCATACTTTTTTAAACTTATTAAAAGAGAAGGCAAAAGAAGGAGTAAACGTCTATTTATCCGTTGATCGCATTAATGATTTATCATTCGAAAGAAAGAAGATAAATGAATTGCGGGAAAGTGGTGTACATTTTACATATAGTAGAAAACCTCAATTGCCATTCGGTTTTTATTCGCTTCACCATCGCAATCATCGTCGTATTACGACGATTGATGGGGAGATTGGCTATACAGGTGGTTTTAATATAGGAGATGAGTATTTAGGAAAAGATAAGCGATTTGGATATTGGCGTGACTATCATGTACGGCTTAAAGGAGAAGGAGCAAAAGATTTAGAAGAACAATTCGCTTTAGATTGGAAACGAGATACTAAAGAACATATAAAAAGAAGTACGAATAAAGCGAGTAAAGGGAACACATTACATACGATGACTAGCTACAATGGACATCACGTCGCTGAAACATATATCGAATTAATAAAACAAGCGAAGCATTCAATTGTCATTACAACACCTTATTTTATAGCGACAAATAAAGAATTAATGAATGCTTTATTTGAAGCGCAAAAACGTGGTGTTACAGTAAAAATACTTTGGTCATATAAACCAGATATTCCTCTTATTAAAGAGGCGGCGTATCCGTATATTCGTCAAGCTGTTAATAATGGAATTAAAGTATATGGTTATAAAAAAGGGATGTTTCATGGGAAGCTAATGTTAATTGATAATGAACTAACTGTTATCGGTACAACAAATTTTACTTCACGAAGTTTCAATATAAATGATGAGATGAATTTGTATATTCATGGTGGTTCAATTGTAGGGCAAGTTAATGAGGCGTTAACGGAGGATTTTCATGATTCAAAAGAAATGACGAAAGAATTTTTTGAGAAGTTATCGTTTTGGGAGCGTTGTAAGGAGAAAATTGCGGGATTAGTGGATTTTTATTTATAAAGGTTAATGGAAAAGGATGTCTTTTATAGACATCCTTTTTTAATGAGAAATAATTAGTTTTCATGTACAAGCAATGAAGCATCATCATTAATCAATGTCCCCACATGCTCACCTAAACAAATTCTTTTCATAACACCAGGCTCATCAAAGTTAAAGACGTGTGCGGGTAAATTATAATCACGGGCAAGTAATAAAGCGGCTTGATCCATGACTTGTATGTTTTGCCTAACCACATCGTTATAGTTTAGTTTTCTGTACATTTTCGCTGATTTATTATGTTTTGGATCACTAGTAAAGACGCCATCTACTCCTTGCTTTGCGACTAATATTGCGTCACTATTCATTTCAATGGCTCTTTGAACACTTGGATAATCGGTGGTAACGAACGGTTGCCCGTTACCACCGCCAAAAATGACAACATAACCGTTATCTAAATGATGTACTGCTCTGAGGCGAATATAAGGCTCTGCTACCGCATTAAACGGGATAGAAGTCATAACGCGTACTTCTCTATCTGTTTTACTTGTTAAAACGCCGCGAAGCATTAAGCTGTTAATGATTGTGCCTAATGTACCGATATTATCAGCTTCTACACGATCAATTCCCCATTCTTCAGCTAGATGACCTCTGAAAATGTTGCCACCGCCGATGACAATGGATACTTCGATACCTAAGTCAATAATGGATATAATTTCGTTTGCGATATGTTCTAATCGTTTGGAGTTAAAGCTATTTCCGGATTGATCAGCAAGTGCGCCGCCACTTAATTTAATTAAGACTCTTTTGTATGGCTTCATAACAATTCCCCCTATATAGATCGCAATAAAAAAGGAACAAAGGCAAATGCCTTTGTTCCTTTTTAAGAAAATGAAAAAGAAAAGAAGAAGATAGGACGAATTTTTGTACATAATTTTTCATACCATCCACTCCTTTTCATTTCGATTTGTTGTAAGTATATATCTTTTTGATTATACGAAACAATCTGATTACTTATCAAGTATATTTTATTTCTTTTTCACGAAAAGGTGTCAATGAAAAAGAAAAGAAAAATTTTCGAATTTTTTGTGACGAACTTGTAGGTTTTTGTATGATTTTGTAGGTTCGCCTATATGATGTGTGTGTAAGCTTTTATAAATACGAAATGAAAGCGTTCGCATAAAGGGGATGAACATAAATGAAAAAATTCGGATTGGCAACACAAATTTTTGTTGCCCTTGTTTTAGGGATTGTAGTAGGGGCAATCTTTTATGGTAATAAAACGGCGATTTCTTATATCACACCAGTTGGGGATATATTTATTCACTTAATTAAGATGATTGTAGTACCAATTGTTATTTCAGCATTAATTGTCGCGGTAGCTGGTGTAGGCGACATGAAAAAGCTTGGGAAACTGGGCGGTAAGACAATTCTTTATTTCGAAATTATTACGACGATTGCTATTTTAATGGGATTACTTGCAGCGAATATATTCCAGCCAGGTACTGGCGTTGATATGAGTAATTTACAGCAAAGTGATATTTCTTCTTATAAACAAACAGCAGATGCAACAGAGAAGAAAGGCTTTGCAGAAACGATTGTTCATATTGTACCGAAAAATATATTTGAGTCTATTACACAAGGTGACTTATTACCGATTATTTTCTTCTCAGTATTATTCGGTTTAGGAGTTGCGGCAATTGGAGACAAAGGAAAGCCTGTCTTTAACTTCTTTGAAGGTGTACTCGAAGCGATGTTTTGGGTTACAAATCAAGTTATGAAATTTGCACCATTTGGTGTATTCGCATTAATTGCGGTTACGGTTGCAAAATTTGGTGTAGCAACACTACTTCCTTTAGGAAAACTAGTGCTAGCTGTATACGTAACTGTTATACTATTCGTTGTGATTGTATTAGGTATTAATGCACGAATGGTTGGCGTAAACATTTTTACATTAATGAAAATTTTAAAAGAAGAACTTATTCTTTCATTTACGACAGCAAGTTCAGAAGCTGTTTTACCTAATATAATGAGAAAAATGGAAGAGTTCGGTTGTCCAAAGGCAGTTGCCTCTTTCGTAATTCCGACAGGTTATACATTTAACTTGACTGGATCGGCTATTTATCAAGCTTTAGCGGCATTGTTTGTTGCACAAATGTACGGTGTGCACATGTCACTGACAGAGCAAATTACGTTATTATTCGTTCTCATGTTAACATCCAAGGGTATGGCGGGAGTTCCAGGTGCATCATTCGTTGTTGTATTAGCAACGTTAGGTTCAATGGGGTTACCACTAGAAGGTATCGCGTTAATTGCGGGAATTGACCGCATTTTAGATATGATTCGCTCATCTGTCAATGTATTAGGAAATGCATTAGCGGCCATTGTTATGTCGAAGTGGGAAGGCGAATTCGATAATGAGAAAGCAAAACAATATGTAGAAACAGTCAAAGAAACAAAAGCAGCATAAGAAATCGTTAAGGAGTGAATAATCATGGCAACATTAACTGAAGTTAAAAATGGTGTTCGAATTGAAAAAGATTTTTTAGGTGAAAAAGAAGTACCAAACTATGCATACTATGGCGTACAAACAATGCGTGCAGTAGAAAACTTCCCAATTACAGGATACAAAATCCATGAAGGCTTAATTAAAGCATTCGCAATTGTGAAAAAGGCTGCAGCGCTTGCTAATACAGATGTAGGAAGATTGGAATTGAACAAGGGCGGCGCGATCGCAGAAGCCGCTCAAGAAATTCTTGATGGAAAATGGCATGATCATTTCATCGTAGATCCAATCCAAGGCGGAGCAGGTACTTCAATGAACATGAATGCAAATGAAGTCATGGCCAATCGTGCTCTTGAATTATTAGGAATGGAAAAGGGAGACTATCATTATATTAGTCCAAATAGTCATGTAAACATGGCACAATCAACAAACGATGCATTCCCAACAGCGATTCATATCGCAACATTAAACGCATTAGAAGGTTTATTACAAACGATGGGTTATATGCACGATGTATTTGAATTAAAAGCAGAACAGTTCGATCATGTTATTAAAATGGGTCGTACACATTTACAAGACGCTGTGCCAATTCGTCTTGGACAAGAATTTAAAGCGTATTCTCGTGTACTTGAACGTGATATGAAACGTATCAAGCAATCACGTCAACATCTGTATGAAGTAAATATGGGAGCAACTGCAGTTGGTACAGGCTTAAATGCAGATCCAGAATATATTGAAGCAGTTGTAAAACATTTAGCTGCAATCAGTGAATTACCACTTGTTGGTGCAGAAGACTTAGTAGATGCAACGCAAAATACGGATGCATACACAGAAGTATCTGCAGCACTTAAAGTATGTATGATGAATATGTCTAAAATTGCAAATGACCTTCGCTTAATGGCATCAGGTCCACGCGTTGGTTTAGCGGAAATTATGCTACCAGCTCGTCAACCAGGTTCATCAATTATGCCAGGGAAAGTAAATCCTGTTATGCCAGAAGTAATTAACCAAATTGCGTTCCAAGTAATTGGTAACGACCATACAATTTGCCTTGCTTCAGAAGCAGGACAACTAGAATTAAACGTTATGGAACCAGTACTTGTATTCAACTTACTTCAATCAATTAGCATTATGAATAACGGTTTCCGTGTCTTTACAGATAATTGCTTAAAAGGAATTGAAGCGAATGAAGATCGCTTAAAAGAGTATGTTGAGAAGAGTGTAGGAATTATTACAGCCGTGAACCCTCATATCGGTTATGAAGCAGCAGCTCGCGTTGCGAAAGAAGCAATCGCGACAGGTCAATCCGTTCGAGAACTTTGTGTGAAGAATGGTGTATTGTCACAAGAAGATTTAGAGTTAATTCTAGATCCATTCGAAATGACACACCCAGGGATTGCAGGAGCAACTCTTTTAAAGAAAAATTAACAGAAGAGGGGGGACAAGCCCCTCTTTTTTGTTTACAATATAGAAATGCTATATATGAATAGAGGTAGGGATGTTATGAGTAAGTTTACAGTAGCTTCTAATGGTTCATTAGAAACGACATTAAGAGGAGTAGAAGTATTATCAACACCACTTTTAAATAAAGGGGTCGCTTTCACGCAAGAAGAAAGAGAAGAATTAGGTTTAAAAGGGTTATTACCGCCAGCAGTTTTAACATTAGAAGAACAAGCACGCCGAGCATACGAGCAATTTTGTTCTCAGCCGGATGATTTATTAAAGAATGTATACTTAACAGCGTTGCATGATCGAAATGAAGTATTATTTTATCGTATATTAACAAATCATTTACGTGAAATGTTACCGATCGTATATACACCAACTGTTGGTGTAGCAATTCAAAGATATAGTCATGAATATCGTAAACCACGTGGTGTGTATTTATCAATTAACGATCCGTCAGGTATTGAAGAAGCATTCGCTAATATCGGTGCAACAGCTGAAAACATTGATTTAGTCGTTGTAACAGATGGAGAAGGCATACTTGGAATTGGTGACTGGGGCGTTGGTGGGATTAACATCGCAATCGGAAAATTAGCTGTTTATACGGCCGCGGTTGGAATCGATCCTAGTCGTGTATTACCGGTAATTCTAGACGTAGGTACAAATCGTGAAGAACTATTAAATAATCCATTTTATATTGGAAATCGTCACCCTCGTATAACTGGTGAAGCTTACGATGAGTTTATTGATACGTTTGTACAAGCGGTAAATAAGCAATTCCCGAAAGCACTATTACATTGGGAAGACTTTAGTTCTCGAAATGCACGAAAAATTTTAGATAAATATCGTCATGATATTTGTACATTTAATGATGATATTCAAGGTACAGGTGCAGTTTCCCTTGCTGCTGTATTATCGGCAGTGAAAGCTTCAAGTGTACCGTTAAGTGAACACCGCGTTGTTGTATTTGGTGCTGGGACGGCTGGAATCGGTATCGCAGATCAAGTTAGAGATGCAATGGTCCGCGAAGGCGTATCAGAAGAAGAATCATATAAGCGTTTCTGGTGTATTGATCGTAACGGGTTAGTTACAGATGATATGGAAGATCTTCTTGATTTCCAAATGCCGTATGCACGAAAAGAAGCGGAAGTAAGTGAGTGGAAACAAAATGATGTGATTGGACTTGCTGAAGTTGTGAAACATGTAAAACCAACAATTTTAATCGGTACATCAACGGTTGCAGGCGCATTTAAAGAAGAGATTATTAAAGAAATGGCTTCTCACGTAGAAAGACCAATCATTTTACCAATGTCGAATCCGACGCCACTTGCCGAAGCGAAACCAGCTGATTTAATCGAGTGGACAGAAGGAAGAGCATTAGTAGCAACAGGAAGTCCATTTGAACCAGTTACATATAACGGTGTAACGTATGTGATTGGACAATCAAATAATGCACTTATTTTCCCAGGGCTTGGTCTTGGAACAATTGTTGTACGTGCAAGCGTCATGACGGATGGAATGTTTGCAGCAGCTGCTGAAGCAGTTGCAAGCATGGTAGATACAAGTCAGCCAGGAGCACCTATTTTGCCAGAAGTTGAAGAGTTACGTAATATCTCGGAAATGGTTGCAATTGAAGTAGCGAAAGTTGCTGTTGCAGAAGGTGTAGCTAGAGAGAATTTAAGTGATAACGATATCAAGATTGCAGTGAAAGAAGCAATCTGGGAGCCAGAGTATCGCCAAATAAAAGCGGTAGAAAAGGTTAGCATATAGAAATAAAGCCCGTTTATTATATAAGCGGGCTTTCACTTTTACTACTGACAAAAAGTATAGGAAGTGGCACCTTTGAATTGGAATCAGTTATGGAAGAAAGATATATCCCTTTTAATTATATTAATGGTTGTTGTTCCGATTGCTGGAGAGCTTAATTTTCATCCTTTTAACGATACGTTTCGCGTTAGCTTTGGGACGCCGCTTTTCTTCTTTTTATTGCTGTTTTTAAGAAGAATCCCAGCAGCGGCTGCGGGTATTCTGGTCGGTATATGTGTCGTTTTATTCCGCGTATGTCTTGACTGGGTTATGCAAGGGTCATTTCATATGACAGAATCATTTTATTTGCGTTATCCTGTGTTCTTTTATTATTTTATTTATGGAAGTCTTTTTTCATTTTGTAGGGTGAATAAGTTTCATCAGAAACCAATCGTTATTGGTTGCCTTGGAATTACAATTGAAATTATCGCAAGTATGTCAGAACTAGCGATTTATCACATGGTCGTGCTCGGTACAACGATAACAGTTTCTGAAGTAAATAAACTTATCATTATTGCTATTTTCCGTAGTTTCTTTGCACTAGGATTTTTAAATATGATGATATTATATGAAACGAAATTAAAAGAATCACAAGTCCGAAAAGAAAATGAAAAAATGTTCATGCACCTTTCGAATTTATATGTAGAATCAGTTCATTTGAAAAAAACGTTGCAAAATGCAGAGTTGATTACACAAGAAGCATATCAACTATATCGAAATTTACAGGCGAAAAATGATTCTAGTAGTAAAACAGCATTGAAAATAGCAGGAGAAGTGCACGAAATAAAAAAGGATAATCAAAGAATTTTTGCAGGATTATCCAAACTGTTATTAGATAAAAATGTGGCGGAGTATGTAGAAGGTCATGAGCTTACAGAAATGATTGTAAGAATAAATGAAAAGTACGCTGGAATGCTAGAGAAAGATATATGTTTTTCTAAACATATAGAAGGTGAACACGCTGCATATCACGTGTATACAGTGCTATCAATCTTTAATAATTTAGTTGCCAATGCAGTGGAAGCAATTGAAGATAGAGGTCTCATTCATATTAAGTTATATAAACGAGATCAACATGTAATCTTTGAAGTAATTGATGATGGCCCTGGTATAGCACAAAAGTATAAGAAATTAGTATTTAAGCCCGGGTTTACTTCCAAGTATGATCAAACAGGAACACCGTCAACAGGTATTGGACTTTCTTACATACACGAAATGGTAACAGAGCTCGGCGGAGAAGTAAGGTTAGAAGACAATGAAAATGAAAAAGGATGTAAGTTTATCGTTTGTTTACCGGAGGGCAGTTTAAAGCGGGAAGGGGAATAGGTTTGTTTTATTATATTGTAGATGATGATGAAGTTTTCCGTTCGATGCTTTCGCAAATTATTGAGGATGGCGATCTTGGGGAAGTAATTGGAGAATCGGAAGATGGAGCTTTTGTAGAAGTAGAACAGCTAAATTATAAAAAAGTGGATATTTTGTTTATTGATTTACTCATGCCAATGAGAGATGGCATTGAAACAGTTCGCCATATAGCGCCTGCATTCAACGGGAAAATTATTATGATTTCCCAAGTTGAATCGAAACAGCTCATTGGTGAGGCATATACACTTGGTGTGGAATATTATATTACGAAACCACTAAACAAAATTGAAGTTGAATCTGTCGTACGAAAAGTAATGGAACGGATTCGCTTGGAGCGTTCCATACATGATATTCAAAAATCATTGAATAACGTGTTTCAGTGGGAGCAGCCGCAAATGCGCAATGAACCGGTGCAAGAAGCAAAAAAGATAGCAGATTCCGGACGCTTCTTACTAGCAGAACTAGGTATTGCGGGAGAGAACGGAAGTAAAGATTTACTTAGTATGCTGGAATATTTATACGGACAAGAAAAGGCGCAAACATTTGAATTTGGATTTCCTGCGTTAAAAGACACTTTTCACCAAATCACATTAAAAAAATTAGATCATATAGCTTCGGATGTAGATATAGATAAGGAGAGAAAAGCATCTGAACAACGTGTAAGAAGAGCGATTTATCAATCATTGAATCATTTAGCTTCACTCGGACTAACAGACTTTTCAAATCCAAAATTTGAAAGCTATGCCCCGAAATTTTTTGATTTCACTGTAGTGAGAAAACGAATGACAGAAATGACAAAGGATGAAATAGCGACTTCTGGACATATACGAATTAATACGAAAAAATTTATTCAAGTGTTGTATTTTGAGGCGAAAAGGTTGATGGAGATAGAGTGAAGAAGGTGCTTATAAATAAGCATCTTTTTTGTTCAATCAACATTTTATATTTTCTCGTTAAGCATGTAAAATGTTAAGTAAGAGAAAATGGTTTTACATTAAGGAAGTGTCAAAACAATGAGTTTTACATTAAATAAATCGATTATTAAAGAAGTGTGCGGAGAGACCTCCTATAAAAGAGGCGAAGCTTATTATAAATCAAATAAAGTAATCGTGAATCATTATGATGAAACGAAAGAAATTTGTGAGGCGACGGTAAAAGGGAATGAAGATTTTCACGTTACAGTAGAAAAAGCTCAAAAAGGTGATGTAGTTGCGAGATGTAGTTGTCCTTCGTTAGCATCTTTTCAAACGTACTGTCAACATGTTGCAGCCGTACTAATACAAATAAATTATAACCAGCAAACGGGCGGCATGGTCTCTGCTAGTAATGAAAACATGAGCGGAAATGATCAATTAACGAGCGGGATGTTTCAGTTGTTTGCAGACAAACCACTGCGGCCAAAAAGTAAACAACACCGTTTTGATACACGTGAAATATTAGATGTTGCGTTTATATGTTCACCAGTGGCTACGAAAAGCGGTGGGGCCCTTCTTGGAATTCAGTTAAAACTTGCGAAAACTTATTTTATAAAGCATATTAGAGAATTTCTTTCTAAAGTGGAGAAAAGAGAGGCTTTTCATTGTTCCAATGAATTTACATACACACCAGATGTACATAGCTTCAAGCAAGAAACGGATGCGGTTATTCAGCAGCTGATTAAAATGTATCATAATGAAAAAATGTATGAAGATACGTTAGAAGTACATGCGAAACAAGATGAAAGTATGATATTCATACCGCCAGCTTCATGGAAAGATATGCTCTCTTCACTTTCTAAAGTGGAGTATGTACAGCTGAAACAAAATGAGCAACTGTTTCATGGTTTGCAGATGTCAAACGGTTTATTGCCATTACATTTTGAATTTACGAAAGGAAATAATGGTGGATTCACACTTCATATAGACGGCCTAAATCGTGTTCAAGTTATGGAAATGTATAACAACGCTCTTTATGATGGGAAACTATATCATTTGCCTATGGAAGATTGTATGCGACTTATTGAATTGCAAAAGATGATGAGCCGCTCAAATAGCAATCAGTTTTATATTCCTGAAAATAAGATGGAACATTTCGTAGCGAAAGTCGTACCAGGATTAATGAAACTTGGAACGGTACGCATTGATGAAGTCATATCAGATCGTGTTGAAACACCGTCGCTAAAAGCAAAACTATATTTAGATCGAGTGAAAAATCGCTTGTTAGCAGGTCTTGAATTTCATTATGGAAATGTTGTGATCAATCCGCTAGAAGAAGACGGGCAGCCGTCTGTTTTTAATCGGGATGAGAAAAAGGAAAAAGAGATTTTAGACATTATGAGTGAAAGTACCTTTGCGAAAACAGAAGGTGGTTACTTTATGCATAATGAAGAGGCTGAGTATAACTTTTTATATCATGTCGTTCCAACGTTAAAAGGCTTAGTTGATATTTACGCGACAACAGCAATTAAATTACGCATTCATAAAGGAGATACAGCACCTCTTATTAGGGTAAGAAGAAAAGAACGAATTGATTGGTTATCATTTCGTTTTGATATAAAAGGAATACCGGAAGCGGAAATTAAAGGTGTATTAGTCGCTCTAGAAGAGAAACGCAAATATTACCGATTAGCGAATGGTTCTTTATTATCACTAGAGAGCAAAGAGTTTAATGAAATTAATCAGTTTGTAAAAGAATCAGGTATTCGAAAAGAATTTTTACATGGGGAAGAAGTGAATGTTCCGCTTATTCGGAGTGTAAAATGGATGAACGGACTTCACGAGGGTCATGTTTTAAGTTTAGATGAGTCTGTTCAAGATTTAGTTGAAAGCATTCAAAACCCGAAAAAATTAAAGTTTACAGTACCGCAAACTTTACATGCTGTCATGAGAGAGTATCAAGTATACGGATTCGAATGGATGAAAACACTTGCCTATTACCGTTTTGGCGGTATTTTAGCAGACGATATGGGACTTGGAAAAACGCTGCAAAGTATTGCTTTTATAGATTCTGTTTTGCCTGAAATTCGGGAGAAGAAGCTACCTATATTAGTCGTTTCACCGTCCTCGCTCGTCTACAATTGGTTTAGTGAATTGAAAAAATTCGCCCCGCATATTAAAGCGGTTATTGCAGATGGAAATCAAACAGAACGACGAAAAATTTTAAAGGACGTAGCGGAATTTGATGTCGTAATTACGTCATATCCGTTACTGAGAAGAGATATAAGATCGTATGCGAGGCCGTTTCATACACTATTTCTTGATGAAGCACAGGCGTTTAAAAATCCTACAACGCAAACTGCAAGAGCAGTGAAAACAATTCAAGCTGAGCATCGTTTCGGACTAACGGGAACGCCTGTAGAAAATTCATTAGAAGAGCTATGGTCTATCTTCCATGTCGTCTTTCCGGAATTATTACCGGGAAGAAAAGAATTCGGTGATTTGAGGCGCGAAGATATAGCAAAGCGCGTAAAACCTTTCGTATTAAGACGGTTAAAACAAGACGTATTACAGGAGCTTCCAGATAAAATAGAGCACTTACAGTCATCGGAGTTATTACCAGATCAAAAGAGACTATATGCTGCTTATTTAGCGAAATTAAGGGAAGAAACGTTAAAGCATTTAGATAAAGATACGTTACGTAAAAATAAAATTAGAATTTTAGCTGGCTTAACGAGATTACGACAAATTTGTAATCATCCCGCTTTATTCGTTGATGATTATAAGGGGAGTTCAGCTAAATTTGAGCAACTGTTAGAGATATTAGAGGAATGCAGAAGTACTGGTAAGAGAATTTTAATCTTTTCTCAATTTACGAAGATGCTGTCTATTATTGGTCGTGAGTTAAACCGTCAAGCTGTTCCATACTTTTATTTAGACGGAAATACACCTTCGCAAGAACGTGTAGAGCTATGTGACCGGTTTAACGAAGGAGAAGGGGATCTATTTCTCATTTCTTTAAAAGCTGGTGGTACGGGTCTTAATTTAACGGGTGCCGATACGGTTATATTGTACGATTTATGGTGGAATCCAGCTGTTGAACAACAAGCAGCAGATAGAGCATATCGAATGGGACAAAAAAATACGGTACAAGTTATTAAATTAGTGGCTCACGGAACAATTGAGGAAAAAATGCATGAACTGCAAGAGAGTAAGAAAAATTTAATCGCTGAAGTGATTGAGCCGGGAGAAGAGAAATTGTCCTCAATTACTGAGGAAGAAATTCGAGATATTTTAATGATCTAATATAAAAAGCTGTGCCTTCAAATGTATGAGGGCATAGCTTTTTTGTTGTAATAATTATATTTTGTTTTGTGCAAAGTAAAGAAATCAAATGTTATATAAATTACTTCTTTGTGCCTTTACTTTTGTATGGCTTGGCAGCTGCCTTTTTCTTTGCACTTGATTGCCAACGGTTCCACCCTTTACTTCCTGTACCTTGTCCTACACCTTTTTTTGGTTTTGCTTTCGTTTTACTCATATGATCACTCCGTTATATAAAAATCTTATTTGATAATAGTCAATGATTTAGAAAATACTCTTTATAAATGACTATGTTTACTTTAAGTAAAAATAAACTGCTTGAATGCTATAGTATAACATGAATTTGCAAGTAAACTGAAAGGAATTATAAAGAAAATGAAAAAAATACGAAATACTGCGGATTCTATATTTCGAACGATTACATTACTTGTTGTGTATATGTTAGTCTCGCTTAGCGAAACATTTTTTGGATTAACAAGGCAAAAGAAGTGAAGATGTTATATTAAAAACAATCAATAAAGCCGTAAAATAAAGAATTGAAAAATATTTTTAAATTTTTGTTGACTTTCTTTATTTTTTGTATAGAATAATCATTAATAAAATGTTTCAGAGATGTGACAACAAAACGACTATGAAAGGACGAGTAGTAGTAGGATGTAGTCTAAGCGAGTCAGGGGTGGTGTGAGCCTGATACGAAGCCTATTATGAAGAACCTCCTGGAGTTGCTAACCGAAATCCTTTACAGGAAAGTAGACTTAGCCGGGTACTTCGCCGTTACAAGAAGAACAGTATCGAGATATTTCATCTCCGTACTGTATAAGTGAGCAACCTCTGTTGCTAATTTGGGTGGTACCGCGGAACCAAAGTCTTTCGTCCCAGTTTTTTGGGGAAGAAGGGCTTTTTTTGTTGGCTTCTTTTCACAACATCCAAACATTTTAGGAGGAAACCACCATGTATCAATCATTAATGACAGTAAGAGAGACTCAAATCGCAATTAAGGAAGTTAAAACATTTTTTGAGGATCAATTAGCAAAACGCCTTGAGCTATTCCGCGTATCTGCACCATTATTCGTAACGAAAAAATCAGGATTAAACGATCATCTAAACGGTGTAGAGCGTCCAATTGAATTTGATATGTTACATTCAGGAGAAGAATTAGAAATTGTTCACTCACTAGCGAAGTGGAAAAGATTCGCATTACATGAATATGGATATGAAGCTGGTGAAGGTTTATATACAAACATGAACGCGATTCGTCGTGATGAAGAACTTGATGCAACACATTCCATTTATGTTGACCAATGGGATTGGGAAAAAATCGTTCAAAAAGAATGGCGTACTGTAGATTACTTACAAAAAACAGTACAAATAATTTATGGAATATTCAAAGAATTAGAAGATCACTTATTTGAAAAGTATCCGTTCCTTGGAAAGTATTTACCAGAAGAAATTGTTTTCATCACTTCCCAAGAACTAGAAGATAAATATCCAGAATTAACACCGAAAGATCGTGAACACGCAATTGCGAAAGAACACGGTGCAGTCTTCATTATCGGAATTGGTGATGCACTTCGTTCAGGTGAAAAGCATGATGGGCGCGCAGCTGATTATGATGATTGGAAATTAAACGGTGACATTTTATTCTGGCACCCAGTATTACAATCTTCATTCGAATTATCATCAATGGGAATTCGTGTTGATAGCAAATCACTTGATGAGCAATTAAAGAAAACAGGTGAAGATTTCAAACGTGAGTACGATTTCCATAAAGGTATTTTAGAAGACGTACTACCATTAACAATTGGCGGTGGTATTGGACAATCAAGAATGTGCATGTACTTCTTACGAAAAGCACATATCGGTGAAGTTCAATCTTCTGTATGGCCTGACGATTTACGTGAAGCTTGCAAGAAAGAAAACATTCATCTGTTTTAATAGAAGAGAGAGAGTAACTCAAGGAGTTATTCTCTCTTTTTTTATTGTGTAAACGAATGGTTTACAGTGGATTATACCAATAGTTTCTTTCTTTTTCGTCTCCTGTTATGTAATAATTTGTTAAAGGAGTTAATGACAGTAAATAAGAATCTATAAAAAACTATAAAAATTTACAATTACAGGTTTTATATTTTACAGAATTCAACCTATAATATTTTCAGGTGATGAAAAGGGGGGAAAAGGATGAAAACAACACGTACTTGTAAAATCAATTCTATTACAAAAGAACAAACGGAAGCTTTAATTACTTTGATCCGTACGTTCGAAAGTGCAAAACGATATAGTTTTAATCGTTTGATTGAGGGCGAAAACGAGAAAGAATTGATAAAAAAACTACAACCTAAATATTTGTTAAATAAACGTTTTTGTGAAGATGCGATTTTACAAGCGCAAACGATCCTTTTCTCTCAAAAAGAACTTCTTCCTGTTTACCTAGAAAACAATCAAAAAAAGTTAGAAAAGACGTTACAAAAAATAGATGATTATGAAAGTGGTAAAAAAAGACCTAAACAAGTTTTATTAGAAACTTGTTTAATTGGTTTAAGAAAACGAAAACAAAAATTAGAGCAAAGAATAGAAACGTATGCAAAACATATTAAAAATGAAACATTACCTCCTATTATTTTTGGTGGGAGGAAAAATTTCTATGAAAGAATGAAAAACAAGATATCCAATCAAGAATGGAAAGATTTGCGTACACGACAATTATATTCTCGTGGAGATAAAAGCAAAAAAGGGAATTTGAACATGCGCATTACAGTTGATGACTGTGGGCAAGGATGGTTAG